>CALMIW010000033.1 GCA_937864275.1 uncultured Dehalococcoidia bacterium | reverse complement strand
GATGCCCCCACAGGGTGCGCAGCTCTATGCCCTTCTCAACCGGCTGCGGCGCCGACGGCGAGATCATCTGCCCGACCAACACCGCCCGACTGATCTCGCTCGGAAGCGCCACGTCCGCCTCAGCAAGGGCCTCACCGACACCAGGAAGATCCTTGGCGGGCACACCCGAGGCGAGGTGGTACAGGGCAATCATGCTGTGGGTTTTGCCACCGCCAAAGTTCGTCTGAAGCTCGATGACCGGATCGCCCCCGTCGCCGGACAGGCGCCGTGCCGCTCCGACGAGCAAGTCCCGAAGCCCGTGGGTCAGATAGGTACGAGCGAAGAAGGCTTTCGGGTCTTGGTACTCCTCATCCGCGTTCTGGCTGTAGACCTCGAACAGGTCTGCTGCGAACTCCGCCTGGTCAAACCGTCCTGACGCGACGTCCGCGTGCGGGGTGATGATCTCCCGCCACGGCGTCAGCCCGGCCTGCGGCTGGCCCTCCGTCGGCTTCGCCGCGGTCTTGCGGCGCTCCGACCGCGACTCCTCATCGAACATCTGACGCATGAGGTCGCGCCGCAGCGTTCGAATGCCCTGCCGCTCCTCAAGGTTGCCGAACGCGTCGAGCACACGCTCCATCGAGTCGAGCGCGCGCACGGTGTCGTCCGTCGAGAAGGCTCCCAGGTGAGCCCATGTGTTCCGCACGTCGGACAGCTCGAAGACCAGCGACCGGATCGCGGGCGGGAACCCGTGCCCGAACACGTCGTTCCGCGTGGTCTTCATCCCCTTGAACAGGAACGCCACATCTGCGGTCGTGGGGTTCGACTCGGGGTTGTGCATCCGGCCGTTAACGACGTTCAGCCAGTCGTCGCCGAAGAAACCGTTCCATGTCTCTTCGCACTTCGGCCTCAGACCATCGCGAAGGAGGTCAAGCGCCTTCGAGATCCGGTCGGTGTTGGGCATCACCATCGTGCTGGTCCTTCGCTACGTGACGTCACAGGAGCCTCGGTTGTTCGTGGTCGGCGGAAGCGCCGATCGACTGAAGTGTCGGCCAGGCAAGGATGAGCCCGTTGTAGGCACCTGCCTCCTCCGCCCATCCCTTGTCCGTCGCCTTCTGGAACAGGACATACGCAAGCTGCCGGGCACGGTCGCCGTAGCCGCCAAGTCGATGCAGGAGGTCCGCCGCCTCGGACTCCGAGCGCTCTAGCGCTGCGACCATGTGTTGGGTGGCCTCCCAGACCGTCAGACGGTTGTCTGCGACGACATCCCATTCCGGGTCAAGCTCGAATCGCTCGAACAAGCGGAAGGATCCGCCCCGCGCCTCACCGATTCCCGCTGCTTCGATCCCGCTCAACGACGTGTTCTTCGCTCGAGCCTGCCCATCGGCGTCGCCAGACTTGCCGGGGTTGTAGCCGTGCTGCGAGTACCAGGTCGCGGCGAACCGCGTGTCAGGGTCGAGTTCTGCCTCCTCGCCATCGATCACCTCTCCGAGGACGTCATTGATGATCCCTAGCGCCTCGGAAACCGACATCGCGGATCCGTCCGCCTCTACGACCTTGGCGTACCGAGAGAAGACCTTGATTCCAGGTCCGATCGCCGACTGCGCTATGTCGACCGGGGCGATGTTGCCGGATTGCAGCACGCGAACTGCGTCAGGCAGCTCGTCTCGCAACGCTGCAATGAACTCCCCTCGGCTCGCCAGGGGCGCCGACGTGGAGCGAGGCCGGCAGACGAGAACAATCGAAGACGCCAGGGCGTTCGAGCCAACCTCCCGCATCCGACCGGGCCGCTCGGTGCGGAGCGGCCAAGTCGCCGTGACTTGAAGACCTGCATTGAGGATGGCCTGGAGGAAGGTCGACCAGCCGGTTGCACCGGACGATTCGGTGGCTTTGTAGGCGTAGTAGATCGTCGCAGGAGCGACGCTCGGCTGCGCAGCGGCCACCGCCTCCATCAGAGAAGACATCCCGTTCTCGAAATGGCTCTTCGCCTCCCCACGCGACCCATAGCGCTGAACGTCTGCAACAAGCTCATCCGCCTTAGGCGTAAGTATGGTCGCACATTCGTCTGGCCATACTTCGGCGAGGTTCCGCCTGAGCCACACATAGAAGAAGTCAGAAATGTCCGAGTACGGCACAGCGTCGTAGTAAGGCGGGTCTGTTGACGTGCTCGAACCCGGGCTCTCCGCGACACGTGCCCGCGCATCGCGCTGTACCGATTCACCACGACCTGCTGCTGGCAGATGCTCGATGGCTTTGCGGACCCACTCCACCATCGCATTCCAATTGCCCGTTGAGGACGAGAACGGATTGCACTCGGCATAGTCCCAAGTCATTGGAATCGCCTGTCGCCCGAATGTATTTCGAATGAATCCGCCAGTCGCCCAGGTCGCTGCCGAGGACCAATAGTCGGCACACTTATCAACCACAAAGGCGAGGTATGTCACTACCGCGTCTGCGTATGCCACCGGACCCTCGCCACCATCGCGCAACCTGCGATCGTCCGCGTCAGGCATGTGCGACGCAGCGTCGCGTCGCACACGGTCCCACACCTCTGTCAAGAGCGACGAGAAGGTTGTGAGCGCAGTCAGCTGTCGGGGGCTGTACAGCTTCCACCACTCATCGAGCCCGTATCGGGGGGTTCCCATGTACTGCGGATGATCTGACATCCGTCCAGCCGGAAGGTCGACGGGTACGGAGCAGGCAGCAGCATCGACATGGTCAGAACTCGGGTCGATGAAGTGCCGACCTCGAGGGCCTTCACAGATGACAGCGAGCAGATGCTGGCCCATCGCTCCAGCCGCTCCTTGCTCCTTGACATACGAGCCTGGAATGGTGGAGCCGGTTGCTAGGCACGTGGCGGTTCCTCGGGAGACGGTTCGTTCATTGGTCGGAGACCCGCCCTCGCGGACGTGATACGAGATCGACTGCTCGGTCCGGTTGACGACTGGTTCAACCCATGTGGTCGGCTTTCCCTGCTGCTTGGAGAGCTCCCATGAAGCAACCAGCGGAACGTGACCTCGCCAGGTCGGGTCTGGCGACTTGACTGTCCGCGCCCAGATCCACGCTATCGGCGTTAGTTGCTCTCCGTCAGGCGAGACCGCGTTCGGATAGAGATCGCCGATTCGGACACGTGCCTCATCGCGCATCCACTCCCCGTACGCAGCCACATCGGCCGCTAGGCCACGCGCACGCTCCCAGGTCTGCAGCGCCTGGTCGAGTTCCGGATGTACTGGTGACCGTCCAGCGAACCGGGGCGGTATCTCGATCATCGCTTTCTGAATCAGGACCGCGACTGGATTTAGATCACCGGAGAGCGCATCGAGACCGAGCCGCTGTGCTTCTACTGGGATCGTTCCACCACCCCCGAAAGGATCGAGAATCGGTGGTGGACCGTCGGGAAAGCACCGGTCGATCTCCGCCTTGGCCTCCGCCAACACAGCCGGATCATTCGAGTTTTCCCACTTGACGAGGCGTTCCAGTACCCCGAACAGCCGGGTTCGCTCGGCCTCCTGCGCCTCGGGCGACAGCGACGGGTCTGCCGACGGGTCGTCAACAAGCGAGGCCCAGATCACAGCTCGGGCTGCGGCGAGCGGCCGGCGGGCCCACCACAGGTGGAGCGTCGAGGGGTGACCGTGGCGGATTGACTTCTCCCGAGCGGCCTCGGCGTTGATCGCCGCCAGCGGTAGAGCAACCTCGATGAGTTTGGGCTTGTAGGTGGTCAACAGGGGTCTCCGGCGATGTTGAGGAGGTTGGCGACGTTGAGCGGCACCTTGGTCTGGGCGAAGTGGAGCGTCACGTCTCGGAACGGTTCGACGAGGTACCTGCCGGTCGGTTCGATGTCGGGTTCGTTCGGCACGGAGGCAACCGCGAG
>CALMIW010000032.1 GCA_937864275.1 uncultured Dehalococcoidia bacterium | reverse complement strand
CGCGATCCATGTGGATTCTGGGACGATCACCTCGTCGCCGGGCCCAACACCGAGCGAGGCGAGCGCGAGGTGGAGTCCCGACGTGCAAGACGGGAGCGAGATCGCATACGGAACGCCGTGGCGCTCCGCGAACGCCTTCTCGAACTTCTCGTTGTACATGTTCCAATCGTCATACCACGCGTTGCGCGCGGCATCAGCGACGTACTGGACTTCGAGTTCGGTCACCCATGGACCGGCAACGGGTACTTTGGACATGGGACAGTCTCTCCACATGACGATAAATGGTCATGTTCTACTTTCGACGAACGCGGTAGGGAAAAGATCGACTGCCGGTCAGTGAGTCGGCCCCGTTTAGCTCAGGACCGGGCCCGTGGCCCGAAACAGAGTCTTCCAGAAGTCCGAGCCACGTGTTACCGCATGCGGCGGGGACACACGAATCGCCCAGGCCAAGTAGCGTCGGGCCGCAGCTCGGTCTCCCCGCTCCACCGCCAACCGGGCTGACAGGCAGAGGTGGGCGGATGAGAAGCCACGGTGACGACGTGCTCGCTCCAGCTTCACGCGCCAAGGTAGATTGAGTCCGTCGCGGCGAAGGCGAGTCCATGCGCGCTCTCTGTCACGAAAGGAGCGCCATCGCATCTCGCCGTTGGCGGGGTCGTCGACTCGCTGGCGAAAAAGGGAACCTTTACCTTCGACATGCCCGAACCTCGAGCGCATGCCCAGGCGGAGGTAGAGATCCCAATCTTCGCAGTAGCGAAGATCCGAAGAAAAGCCGCCTACGTCGCGAAGTACGCTCGTGCGGAAGAGGACGCAGCCCAGCTGCACGTCCGCGAGAACAAGTTCTTCAAGCGTCGAACACGAGAACGGGGGAGTCTCAGGGAGGAAGACATCCCAGGGATCGAGCGCGTCTCCCACCAGTTCGGACTGCGTGAAGGCAAAACCCATGGCCGGCGACGCACGCAATGCCCTTAGCTGGGGGAGCATGTTCCCGGGCTCCCAGACGTCATCATCATCAAGGAACGAAACGAACTCCGTCTCCACGAGTGCGAGCCCTGCGTTCCGGACCTTCGAGGGTATTCCTTCGCTGACGGGCACGTACTGAACGCCGAACTCCTTCACCACCGCCTTGGTGTCGTCGGCAGTCGCGTCGTCGACCACGATGATCGCCGCTCGCTCGAATCGGAGTCCGCAGTCACCCAAAGGCGACTCCAGGACGCTCGAGATCGCCTCTCGGAGCATGCCCGGTCGGTTCTTCGTGGGGATAACGACCGAGATCTCACCGATCACGGTCGTAGGTTGGACTCTTCTGGTTGACGACCGGTTGCGGCCGAGTCTCAGGCTCCGTCGACGCCGAGGACACAGTGCCTCAACCAACGGCAACCATCTTCTGTCCCGTGACCGCGCCCCCCGAAAGGAATCTTCTCGTCCTCAGCGCGGACGGCACCGCCGTGGGCGGAGTGACGCGCGCCACGTTGTCGCTGACCGCCGAGTTGCGTTCGCGAGGTTGGAGCGTGGAAACGGTCTACTCCGCCTCTATCGACGCCGCGAGGCTGACGGCGTGGGCGGGTTCGCGGGGCGTCGAGGTCAAGGTAAGCGATAACTGGCTTAATCCACTATCTGGCCGCGTCCGGAACGCGCTCGGGCTCGTTCGTCACGTCCGCGCGTCGCAGGCCACCATCGTCAATCTTCACTACGGTGGATCGCACGTCCCGCTCAAAGACGTCCTCGCGGTACGGCTGGCCGGCCGCAAACGGTGCGTGGTGACACTCCATGCACCAAACCCTTGGGCCGAGACCGGTCAGGCAAGGAAGATGATGACTGCTCTTGCCTCCCGGCTATGCGCGGGTGTGGTGCCTGTCTGCGGCGCGGTCGCGGAGATTGTCGGCGACGCCGGAGTCGCGACTGACAAGACATTCGTGATCCCGGGCGGAGTGGCCGCACCTGGGGCTGTCCCAAGTCGCGAAGAGGCGAGAACCGCCCTTGGGATTTCGGCCGATGCATTCGTTGTGGGGTCAGTCGCACGCCTCTCGCCGGAGAAGGGGATCCCTTACCTGGTCGACGCAGTGGCAGACCTCCTCCCGGGAGAAACGCCACCACCCTTTCTCCTAATTAAGGGCGACCGAAGCTCTGAGTGGGAGACGGTCACGGAACTCGCGAGAAAGCGGTTGCCGGGTCGATCGCTGATCCTTGAAGCGGACGCCGACAACGAACTCGTCTTTGCGGCCTCCGACATCTTCGTCCTGCCGAGCCTACTCGAGGGATATCCCCTTGTACTCATGGAAGCGGCCTTCCGTGGCCTTCCGTGCGTCGCGACACACGTTGGAAGCGTCGACGACCTCGTTGTCGAGGGCGAAACGGGCTTCGTCGTCCACCCTGGGAGCGCCGCCGAACTGTCCTCGGCAATCGAACGACTGCGGAGCGACGAGCGCCTTCGCGCCGCCATGTCGGAAAACGCCCTGAAGCGAGCCACCTCGGAGTTCACCGAGTCGCTGATGGCCGACCGCTACGAGCGAGTCTTCCTCGCAGCGGCCGGCCGCTGATCGGGTCAGTTAGCGGTGCGAGGCAAGCTCGATCATGAGGTCGATGATCTTGCGATCGTTCGCTGCACCGTCAAAGCGCAGTTCCGCGGACTCCCTGGCCAACCTGCCCATTTCCGGCAGCGCGCTGCGGTTTTCCAGGGCGCGTCCGATTGCCGCCCGCAGTGACGCGGCGTCGGCATCGATCAGCCAACCGGTCCTGCCGTGGTCGACGATGTCGGGAGTCCCGCCCACTCGCGTAACGATGACGGGAAGCCCGCTGGCCAGGGCCTCCACGGCCGCTATCCCAAAGCACTCGGCCCGCGTCGGCAACACAAAGACATCAGCGTTCAGATACAAGTCACGAAGCTTCGCGGAGTTCGGCTCCGCCGTATGTACGCGTACGCCCGGGGCGATCGGCACCGGGTCTCGCGTTACGATGTCCACCTCAACAAGTCCGGTTAGCTCGCCGCTGACGAGTTCGACGAGAAGGTCGCCACCCTTTCGATGGAAGTCGCCGCCAACAAAAAGCAATCGGAGCGGACCATCGCTCGTCCATCCGGTCTTCGCCCGCCAGAGCTCTAGCCGGATACCGGGAGGGACGACTCGGATCCGCTCCCGAGGCACTCCCTCCGCTGCAAGGCCGTCTGCCGCCCAGTTGGACCACGGCGTAAAGATCGTGGTGCCTGACCGCACGACGGACTCCCGCCAGTTCACCAGCGAACGACCGAACCTGTTCTTTGGGGGCCGGCCGAAATATGTTGGCGCCATGCCCTCCATTTGAAGGGGAGTGGCGTCGAGATCCACGACGAGCGGTCGGCGCCACCGCCCGACCTGGATCCACATGAACAGCGGAAGGAGTTCCGAGGCAGAGGACCAGATAACATCGGGCCGAGGCACCCGCGCGAACACCGAAGCCTCTGCGGTTGCGCGTGCCCGCCCGCGGATGCTGCGCGGCACGGGGATACGTTCCAGTAATCCGCCCTCCTTCCACCCCGTCACTGGTCGAAAGTCTGCCGACAGTCGCCCATCCTCCAGGACGTGGTGTTGGAGGTTGGCGAAACGGGTGGCGTGCCCGGCGTACGTGGTCCCGAGGAAGAGCGCCCTGAAATGGCCGGCTCCTGCTCCCCGCGCTTGGGGGTCCGAACGAACTGGGATTCCTACCACAGCATGCCACCCGACTCGTGTTCTATTGCGTTCTATCTTACCGATGAGGTGCTCGACCTTCGGTCGACGACTCGTTGGCGGCGACGTCGTGGTCCTCGCCGCCGTTGCGGCGCAGCAGAGACTCAACACGTCTTCAACGCAGGACTCCGACACTGGGAACAGCGCACCACGGGTGCGAAGCACTCGTCGCGCGAACTTGCGGCGCCCAAGCGCCGGTTCGGGCAGACACGGAGGAACCCACGCGATGGAACCTATCAGCACGATCATTTGCACAAGGAACCGCGCCGATTCTTTGACGAACACCCTGGCTTCGGTCCTGGCGGAAGACCCTGCTGAAGTTGTCATCATCGACCAGAGCGACGACGGCGCTACCGAGGGGCTCGTCAAGAGCATCGGCGACGACCGGTTGAAGTATGTGTTCAGCAGCGTCGCCGGCCTTTCGAAGGCGTACAACACAGGAATCCAGAACGCCACATCCGAACTGCTTGCGTTCACGGATGACGACTGCGTCGTGCCCCAGGGTTGGCTTTCGCAAGTGCGGCGGGCGTTCGAAGCCCACCCCGAGGCATCGATGATCTACGGGCAAGTGCTGGCCGGCGAGATGGAACTCGAGCCCGGCGCGTATATCCCTGAATTTCGTGTCGCTCATGAATGGAAACTGCTTCCGAAGGGTCCGGTCACCGTCGCCGGCATGGGAGCCAACTTCTGCGCGCGGCGCCAGGCGCTTATCGACGTCGGAGGCTT
>CALMIW010000031.1 GCA_937864275.1 uncultured Dehalococcoidia bacterium | reverse complement strand
CCCCGCCATCGCAACTCGCTGCATCGAAGCCGGCGGACCGCCGAAGGCCGCGTTTATCGCTCCCATCGCACCCGTCGCCAGCCCGACCTCGCGCGATGGCGGCGTAAAGCCGTTCCCGAGCAGCACCGTCCGTCCCTGCGTGTTCCCAATCAGGACGAACACCGTGAGCGGCGGCACCAGCGCCGCCATCGCGTCCAGCGAGAACGCGGGTAGCACCGGCGCGAGAGCGGGCAGTCCCGGGGCGGCGATCTGCGGCTCTGGACCGAAGACGACGGCCGCGGGCAACCCGATCAGGACTGCCCGGGCGGCCGGGGGGAGCCGGCCCGCCCCGGCCTTCCGCGCGAGGAGGAAGCCAGCGAGCGCCGGCCCGACGATCCACGGTGCCTCCCCAAAGGCCGTGAACGGCGCGACGCAAAGCCCGAATGCGCTTCCAGCCAGCATCGCCATCGCCACTTCCGCCGGGATCGCCCGCTCGACTCGCTCCACTACCCCCGCGAAGGCAAGGGCCACCACCACCACGCTCGCGGCCATCGATGCGCCGGCGATCTCGTTGATCGAGTAATCGCGCGCCGAGGCTGCCATGAAGAGCAGCCCCGGCAGCGACCAGCCGAGTGCCAGCGGCTGCCTGGACCACCATGAGAGTAGCGCCGTGAAGATGCCGGCGGTCGCGAACACTGCCACGAAGCCGCTCAGCGCGACGTCCTCTCCGCCGAACCCCCGCGCCGCCGCGAAATACAGGGGGACGGGGCCGAACACATAGAACAAGGTGGCCGAAAGGCTCGCGCTCGCCTGCCGCGCGCTCACCCCGCGGATTGCGCGCGCGCCACCCCGTGCGATCGTTGCTGTTGCCATGGGAATCCTCCAGGCTCGGTAGCCGTGCACCTTCGACGGTGCCGCCCAGAGTCCCCGGATTCCTGAAGAAGTCCTGAAGATCCCTCCCCTGCGTGAACGGTCTCACGGATCGGCGGACCCCCTGATGGCGCCTTTACCACGGCCGGTCGACAATTCCACCAATGGCTCCGCGCGTCGACGTCGTCATCCCCTGCTACAACGAGGTCAAAGTCCTCGAGCAGAGCGTCCTCACCTCGCTGGCACTGTTCGAACAGAACCCCCAGTACGACTGGCGCCTCGTCATCGCCGATAACGGCTCGACCGACGGTACCTCCGAACTTGCCCGCGACCTCGATGCCCGGTTCGAACGCGTCAAGGCCCTCGTCCTCACGGTGAAGGGTCGTGGCCTCGCCCTCCGCGAAGCCTGGCTCTCCAGCGATGCCGACGTCGTCAGCTACATGGATGTCGACCTCAGCACCGATATCAACCACCTCCCCGAGCTCGTCGCGATGGTCGCCGAGCGCGGCGGCGATGCCGCCCTCGGCCCCCGCCTCGCTCGCGGTTCGAAAACCGACCGCCAGTTGAAGCGCGAGATCACCTCCCGCGGCTACGTCGCGCTCATCCGCATGACGTTCCCCCGGCTCAAGATCTCCGATGCCCAGTGCGGCTTCAAAGCGCTCAACCGCAAGGCCGTCGAATCCGTCGTCCCCCACATCGAAAACCGCATGTGGTTCTTCGATACCGAGATGCTCGTCCTCGCCCACCAGGCCGGCCTCAAGATCTGCGAGCTCCCCGTCCGCTGGGTCGAGGACACCGACACCAAGGTGAAGATCCTCAGCACCGCAACCGAGGACATCCGCGGCCTCGTGCGCATGCGCTTCCGCCGCAGGCGGAAGTCCGCCTGACCCGGCACTCCCCATTCGGCTAGCCCGCGCACTCCCCTCCCGGGCAGTCACGCCTTGCCCGCTGGATGCGAACCTCCTCTCTGCAACCACGAGCCGCTGGCTCCTAAGAGAGGTCCCGCCCCATGTCCGCTGAATCCGCTACCCTCGCCCAGGTCTCCGATGGCTTCGCCGCCGCGGTCGAAACTGCCGCCGCCTCCACCGTCCTGGTCAATGCCCGCCGCCGGATCCCGGCCAGCGGCGTCATCTGGTCCGCCGATGGCACCATCGTCACCGCCGACCACGTCGTCGAACGGGACGAGGTCGAAGTCGTCCTCCCCGATGGCACGAAGCACTCCGCCACCATCGCCGGCCGCGACCCCGGCTCCGATATCGCCGTCCTGAAGATTGCCGCATCCGGCCTCGCGGCCGCCGTCCGTGCGCCCGCGGGCTCCGCGAAGGTCGGCAGTCTCGTCCTCGCCCTCGGCCGCCCCACCAGCGAAGGCCCGATGGCCTCGCTCGGCGTCGTCGGCGCCATCGGCGGCCCCTGGCGCACCTTTCGCGGCGCCGAAGTCGAAGGCTACCTCCGCACCGACACCACGTTCTTCCCTGGCTTCTCCGGCGGCCCGCTGATCGACGCTCATGGCCGCGTCATCGGCATCAACAGCTCCCGCCTCGGGCGCGGCGCCGGCCTCACGATCCCCGTCTCCGCCGTCGAGCGGATCGCCAGCGACCTCCTTGCCGGCGGACGCGTCCGCCGCGCCTACCTGGGCATCAGCAGCCAGGTCGCCCGGCTGCAGGCCTCCCTCTCTGCCCTCGCCGGGGGCCGCGAGACCGGCCTCCTCATCGTCTCCGTCGAGCCCGGCAGCCCCGCCGATACTGCCGGCATCTTCATCGGCGACATCCTCGTCGAACTTGGCGGTCAGCCGGTCGATGACACCGACTCCCTCCAGGCGCAGCTCGGACCATCCCGCATCGGCCAGCCCACTCCCGCATCCGTCCTCCGCGGAGGCGAGTTGAAGGCACTCACCGTCACCATCGGCGAGCGCACTTAGCCGTGGTCGAGGGCCTGCTGGCAGAAAGACGGCTTCCTCGCACTGGCGCCCGCGTGCCCCCTCTTCCACCATCCGGGAGAGGGGGCCCCGTCCAGTCCCGGCCTTACCCACCAACGCCGCTCCGGGGTGCTAAGCTCAACGCACAGGCCACGATGAACCAACCAGCCGCCGAACCTTCCGCTACCCTTCGCGTCGCCGTCGATGCCGCCTACCCGTCGGTCCGCGCCGGCCTCCGCGCGATGCTTGCCGCCAACCCCGCTTTCGAACTCGCGGGCGACACCCCGGACGTAACCGTGGCCGATCTCGAGGAGGGCGTCTCAATGGAAGAATGGCCCGCCGGCCCAGCAGTCCTCCTCGCCACCTCCCCGGGAGAATTTGCCACCACGCTCATCTCCGGCGATGTCCCGCGCGCCTACCTCCTCAAGGAGGCCACCGCCGCCGAGCTCGCAGCCGCCGTCAACGCCGTCTCCCAGGGACTCGTCGTTTTCGACCCCGCCGTCGCCGCCCTTGTCGCCAACCGTCCTCACGAAGCCCCGCTCTCACTCGAAGGCGCAAGGCTCTCGGACCGGGAGATCGAAGTCCTGCGCCACGTCGCCGCCGGCTTGCCCAACAAGGGCATTGCCCGCGAACTGAGCATCAGCGAACACACCGTGAAGTTCCACGTCGGCACCATCCTCGGGAAACTCGGCGCCGCCTCACGGACTGAGGCCGTCACCCTGGCGGTTCGTGGCGGCATCCTCCCGCTCTAGAACCAGGCCTCCGCGAGCGGCGCCCACTATGACTTTTGTCATAGTTCATCTGTCCACCTGTGGGCACAGTGGGAAGTAACTTGACTAAGTTGGTCAACTTTATCAGTTGACTCCCCGGGGGTTCCCTCATGACTGCACCACAAGCGACGCCCAGTCCGGCGCGAGAAGGCACGGACGAACACCACAGGGTGGTGGTCATCGGGGGCGGGAACGCCGGCATCAGCGTCGCCGCCAGGCTCGTGCGCAAGCTCAAGGGCCTCGATGTCGCGATTATCGACCCCTCCGAGAAGCACTACTACCAGCCGCTCTGGACGCTGGTCGGTGGCGGCGTGTTCAAGAAACAGGTGACCGAGCGGTCCGAGGCCTCAGTCATCCCCATAGGGGTCGCCTGGATCCGGGACTCCGTCGCCGAGATCTGTCCCGAAGAGAACGCCGTCCTGACGGCAAGCCGCAAGCGCATCGGCTACGACTACCTCGTCGTTGCGCCGGGCATCCAGCTGAACTGGAACAAGGTCGAGGGTCTCGAAGAGGCGCTCGGCAAAAACGGTGTCTGCAGCAACTACAGCTACGACCTGGTCGACAAGACCTGGGAGTTTATCAGCGGGTTCCAGGGCGGCACGGCGGTCTTCACGCACCCGGCCACGCCGATCAAGTGTGGTGGCGCGCCCCAGAAGATCGCCTATCTCGCCGATGAGACGTTCCGCAAGAAGGGCGTGCGCGACAAGTCCGAAGTCCTCTTCCGGTCGGGTCAGCCCAGCATCTTCGCCGTCGAGAAGTACGCGAAAACGCTCCGCGCCGTCGTCGAACGCAAAGGCATCGATGCGAAGTTCCGCGAAAGCCTGGTCGCCGTGGACGGCGAGGCGCGGGAAGCGACCTTCGAGAACCTGGACACGAAGGAGCGTACCGTCATCCACTACGACCTCCTCCACGTCGTCCCGCCGATGAGCGCGCCCGACTTCATCCGCAGCGGGCCGCTCGCAAATCCCGACGGCTGGGTGGACGTCGACCGTGACACCCTTCGGCATGTGCGCTACTCCAACGTCTTCTCCCTGGGAGACGCCAGCAGCCTGCCGACGAGTAAGACTGGCGCCGCCATCCGGAAGCAGGCGCCCGTGCTGGTGCAGAACCTGGTCGCCGCGATCCTCGGGCGTCCGCTCGAGGCAAAGTACGACGGCTACACCGCCTGCCCGCTCGTCACCGGTTACGGCAAGCTCGTGATGGCCGAATTCGACTACAACAACGAGCCTCGGGAAACCTTCCCGCTGGACCAATCGAAGGAGCGCTGGACGATGTACCAGGTGAAGGCGCGCATCCTCCCGAAGCTCTACTGGTGGGGCATCCTCAAAGGCCGGGCCTAACGGGCCTCCGGGAGCCAGGTGTCAGGTATCAGGTGTCGGGTGTCAGGTCACGGAACGGCCGCGCAGGTACTCGATGAACGCGTGCAGCATCCGTCGGACCTCCTGCGCCAGGGCCTGCAGTTCGTCATGGCGGTCAACGGGCAAGTAGCCGAGGTCTCGAGCCAGGCGTAGCTGGTACTCAGCTTCGCTGGTCGAGCCTGCTGCGATTTGCAGGAACCGCGCAAAGTCCATGTTCGAGTCTCGTCCGGCGCCCTCTGCGATGTTGGAGCCAATGGACGTTGCCGCACGCCGAATCTGACTCGTGAGTCCGAATTGCTCGGTCGATGGAAATGTCGTCGAAGCCTCGTACACGCCGAGAGTCAGCGCATGCGCCTTCTGCCAGACCTGCAACTCCTCGAAGTTCCGCACGACGACTACCTTCCTGCCTGAGCCCTGAGCCCTGAGCCCTGAGCCCTGAGCCCTGACACCTGAGCCCTGACTCCGCCGTGGAAGCGCCCCCCCAGCAGGGCCCGCCCCATAATCAGCCGCTGCACTTCGCTTGGGCCCTCGCCCACGCGCCGGATCCGGATCTCCCGGTACCACCGTTCGAGCGGCAGGTCCTTCGTCATCCCGTAGCCGCCGTGGATCTGCATCGCCCGGTCGACGACGCGCCCGCCCGCCTCGCTCGCGACGAGCTTCGCCATCGCGGCTTCCGTGCGGTACGGCTCGTTCCGGTTCGCCTTGTGCGCCGCCGCAAGCGTCAGCCAGGTGCTCGTCCGGATGTCGATCTCGTTATCCACGATCATCCACTGGATTGCCTGCCGGCTTGCGAGGATGTCCCCGAACGTCTCGCGCTGGTTCGCGTAGGCGATCGCCATCTCCTGCGCCTTCACCGCCACGCCGATGCAGCCCGCCGCATAGGGGATGCGCTGCCGGCTCAGCCGGTCGTTCGCGATGCCGAAACCCCGGTTCACTTCGCCCAGGACGTTGGCCGCCGAAACCCGCAGGTTGTCGAACTGCAGTTCCGTCGCGTAGCTCGTCGACCGCAGGGTGTGCACCACGCGGCGCACATGGAACCCCGGAGCGTCCGCGTCCACGAGGAAACACGTGATCCCGGCCCGGCCCAGCGATGCGTCCGTCCGCGCGAACACGATCCCGTAATCCGCCTTGTCCGCGCCGCTGATGAAGATCTTCCCGCCGTTGAGCACCCAGTCGTCGCCGTCCTTCACCGCCGTTGTCTGGATTGCGCGCGCCGGGTCGCTTCCCCCGGAAGGCTCGGTAAGCCCGAAAAACCCGTGCTTCTCCCCGCGCAGCGTGGGGAAGAGGTAGCGCTGCTTCTGGTCCTCGTTCGCCTCGAAGAGCTGCGCAAGCCCGGCCCCCCCGATCACGCCGTAGCAAGGCGTGTACAGGCCCGCACGGTGCTGCGCCATCTCGATCGCCATCAGCGTCCGCGTCACGATGTCGACGTCCGGCCCGCCGTACTCCACCGGGATGTCGAGCCCGTAGAAGCCCATCTGCTTCACCTGGGCGACCAGCCGTTCGTGGTCCGCCGGGTCTAGCTCGCTCCCGTCCGGGTCGAGGTCCGCCTCCAGCGGCACAATCTCGTTCCGCACGAACTTGCGCACGGTAGCGACGATGAGCTTCTGCTCATCCGAGAGTTCCAGGTCCATCGCCAATTACCCCAACCTTCCGAGCTTTGGCACGGTCTCGCGCCGGTTCAATTCCGGGACGTCGCCATGCGCGCCCGCGTGCAACATCAGGAGTTCCCGCCAGCGCGTCTGGTACTGGTTGTTCACCTCGTACCGGAACTTCGCCGCCGAACCAAGCCGCTTCTCCAACTCGCTGCGCAGGCCGAAGAGGCTCTTCCCGCCCGCGAAGCCGATGTACACGACCTGACCCGAATCGTCGGCCAGCTGGAACACGCCCATCTGGCCCGGCAGCTTCGCTACGCGCTCTGCCGAAAACTCCAACCACGGTTTTTCCAGGTGCAACTTCACGGCGCGAAGTCTACGCCAGCGCCCCACCGCCTTGGAAATCGCGCGACATCCCCCGCGACCGGGACGCCGCGATCCGTCAGTTCACCGCCCACGCCACGATCGTCGCGAACAACTGCCCGCCTTCCGCACCGACGTGGATACCGTCGCTGTGGAACAACTCGCCGTGCCCCTCGGTTGCCTCGTACCAGTCGGCCACCCGGACGTTGCCCCAGCGCCCCGCCGCCGCCCGGATGATCGCGTTGTTCCCGTCTTCCCACGCTCGCCCCACGCGCACCGTCACCAGGACGACCCGCGCGCCGCCGGCCGCCTCTACCATCGCGTCGACCTGGCCCACCGTTAGCGGCCCGTTGTTCCCGGTGTGGATGATGACGGCTTCGGAAGTCAGGCCGGCCGCATGCCGTCCCTGGAGGATCCGCACGACCTCGCTGACGTGCCGGCCCACCTGCGCGTGCGCCAGGGCGTGGCGCTGGTGCCCGAAGGGCGCGGCATCTTCACGCGCCTGACCGTCGAAGAAAACCTGCGCATGGGGGCCTATGCCCGTCACGACAAGCAGGCTGTAGAGGCAGATCTGGAGCGGGTCTACAGCATGCTGCCACGCGTCAAGGAACGCCTCGCGCAGGTGGCCGGCA
>CALMIW010000030.1 GCA_937864275.1 uncultured Dehalococcoidia bacterium | reverse complement strand
CCGCCTCATCGAGTGATGCGCCACGCTCCAGGAGGCTGCGGATGAACGAGACCATCACGACGCCGTTCAGCACGGCCACGCCCGAGAGCGCGATGAAGCCGACACCGGCCGTAATGGACATCGGCAGATCGCGCATGGTCAGTGCGGCGACGCCACCGACGAGTGCCAGCGGCACACCCGAGAACACGATTGCCGCATCCCGGACCGACCCGAACGCGCTGAAGAGCAGGATGAAGATCAACGCCAGGGCGAGTGGCACGACGAGCGCCAGCCGATCGCGCGCGGATTGGAGTTGCTGGAACGTGCCGCCATAGTCGAGCCAGTACCCTTCCGGAAGCGTGACCTCGGCGTCGATCCGCGACTGCAAGTCGGCCACGAAGCTGCCCAGATCGCGCTCGCGCACGTTCGCCGTGACTGTCAGCCGACGTTTGCCATTCTCCCGACTGACCTGGTTCGGGCCATCGATCAGCTGCATAGAGGCTAGTTCTCCCAATGGAACGAACTGGTGCACATCGCCTTCCGTCGGCAACGGCACCGGGATCGCCCCGAGCGCCGCCAGGTTGGTCCTCAAGGCCTCGGGCATGCGTACCACGATGTCGAAGCGCCGATCGCCGTCGAACAATTGCCCGACCTCGGTCCCCGCGACCGCCGTCACCACCACCTGCTGTACGGCATCCTGGGACAGCCCGTAGCGGGCCAGCGCGTTGCGGTCCGGGACGATCGAGAGCGTGGGCAAGCCGCCGATCTGCTCGATCTTGGCGCCGCGGGCTCCCGGAATGCCCTGCAGGATCGGCATGATCTGCTGACCGACCTTTTGCAGCGTCTGGATGTCATCGCCGTAGATCTTGACGGCGACATCCGAGCGCACGCCGGAAATCAATTCGTTGAAACGCAGCTGAATGGGCTGGCTCATCTCATAGTTCTGCCCCGGAATCCCCGCGAGCACGGCCGCGATCTCGTTTTCGAGGGTCGCCTTCTCCTTGCGCGGATCCGGCCAGTCCTTGCGATCCTTCAGCATCAGATATCCATCGGAGATCGACGGCGGCATCGGGTCGGTTGCAATCTCCGCGGTGCCGGTGCGCGCGAACACGTTGGCGACCTCGGGCACCTTCATCAGTGCCCGTTCCACTTGCGACTGCATCGCGACCGACTGCTCGAGCCCGGTACCCGGCATCCGCAACGCCTGAACCGCGAGATCGCCCTCATCGAGACTCGGAATGAACTCCGAACCGAGCCGCGTCGCACCCCACAATCCAAGGACTGCAAGAAACGCGGCGCCCACGACGACGCCGGTTCGGTAGCGCAGGGTCCACCGCAGTGCCGGCGCGTAGCCGCGTCGCACGAGCGCGACGGCGGCATTGTCGGTCTCGGCCACCTTGCCGGTCACGAACAGCGCCACGGCTGCCGGGATGAACGTCAGAGACAGCAGCATGGCGGCCACCAGGGCGATCACGACCGTGATCGCCATCGGGTGGAACATCTTTCCCTCGATCCCGGTGAGGGCGAAGATGGGGATGTAGACCACCGTGATGATGAACACGCCGAAGATCGCCGGCTGGATCACCTCCGCGGAGGCGCGGGCCGCGAGTGAAAACCGCTCGTCCCGGGTGAGCAGGCGCCCGGCACGGTGCTGGGCCTCGCCGAAGCGCCGCAGGCAGTTCTCGACGATGATGACCGCCCCATCGACGATCAGCCCGAAATCGAGCGCCCCGAGGCTCATGAGGTTCGCCGAGGTACGGGTCTGCACCATGCCGCTGATCGTGATCAGCATCGAAAACGGGATCACCGCGGCCGTGATCAGTGCCGCCCGGATGTTGCCGAGCAGCGCGAACAGCACCACGATCACCAGCAGCGCCCCTTCGAGCAGGTTCTTCTGCACCGTGGCGATGGTCCGATCGACGAGTGTCGTCCGATCATAGACGGGCCGCAGCAGGACTCCGTCGGGAAGGCTCTTCTGCACCTGCTTCAGGCGGTCCGCGACGGCCGTCGAGACCGTGCGGCTGTTCTCGCCGATCAGCATCATGGCCGTTCCGAGTACGACTTCCTCACCGCGCTCGGTCGCGGCGCCGGTACGCAGCGCGGTGCCGATACGCACCTCCGCCACGTCATCGAGGTGCAGCGGCGTCCCATCGCGCGTCTCGACGACGATGCGCTGGATATCCTCGATCGATCCCAGCTGTCCGGGCGTACGTACGAGGTACTGCTCGCCGGCGCGCTCGATGTAGCCGGCTCCCTGATTCGCGTTGTTCTGCTCGAGCGCCTCGCGGATTTCCTCGAGCGTCAGGCCGTACTGCAGCAACTTCCCAGGGTCTGGCAATACGTGGTACTGCTTCTCGAAGCCACCGATGGCGTTGACCTCGACCACGCCCGGAACCTGGCGCAGCTGCGGCTTCACGACCCAGTCGTGCAGTTCGCGCAGGTCCACGGGCGTATAGGGCTTGCCGTCCGCCTTGGCCGCGCCGTCCTTCGCTTCGACCGTGTAGAGGAAGATTTCGCCGAGGCCCGTCGCGATCGGGGCGAGCGTCGGCGAGAGTTGTGCCGGCACCCGGCCGCGCGCCTGGGCCAGACGCTCGCCGACCAGTTGCCGCGCGAGGTACAGGTCGGTGCCCTCCGCGAACACCACGGTGATCTGGGAGAGGCCGTAGCGCGACAACGAGCGGTAATATTCGAGTCGCGGCAGGCCGGAGAGCTCCAGCTCGAGCGGCAACGGGACTCGCTGCTCGACCTCGAGTGGCGAAAAGCCCGCCGCTTCCGTATTGATCTGCACCTGGACATTGGTGATGTCCGGCACGGCGTCGATCGGCAGGCGCTGGAAGTTGTACGCGCCGAGGGCGGCCAGGGCGAGCGCGGCGAGCATCACCAGGAAGCGATGTCGGATGGAGAACGCGATCAGTGATTCGAGCATGGTGACGGCTCCCGCCTAGTGCTCGTGTTCGGCAAGGTTCTTGCCGATCTCGGCCTTCAGTACAAAAGAGCCTTCGGAGACGTACTGCTCGCCCACGTCGAGGCCTTCGAGGACTTCGACCGTCGAGAGCCCGCGGCGCCCGATCTTGACCGGCCGCGCCCGGAACCCGTCCTCGTCGGGGATGAAAGTCACATCGCGC
>CALMIW010000029.1 GCA_937864275.1 uncultured Dehalococcoidia bacterium | reverse complement strand
TTCGCCGCTTCGAGCGGGCGGTGTCCCCGGTGAGCTTCGAGGAACTCGAGTGCGATCTGCTGAGCCAGCGCCGGGAGCCGTGGGCGCGCCCCAGTGAAAAAGGCGACAGTCTCCGGATCGCTGAGCAGTTGAAGCGGGTCGACCATGGTCGATTGGTTCGTCAGCGCGCGCTTCTGCCGCTCGGCTTCGATGACTTCCGCCAGTGCCGCGGCGGCGGCGGGTTCGCGGGAGCGCGCACCGTCGGCAAATCCGACCTGCGCCACGACGCATCCGACCCGCGCGTCCTCCGCGGCCGCAACGACCACGTTGCCCGCCCCGTAGCTCGTCCCCCACAGTCCCAGCCGTCGAGGGTCTACCTCGGGCACCGTTCCAAGGAACGTGACCGAATTCCGAATGTCCTCGACTTGCCTTCGCGCGATGAGGCGGCCGCGAGGTCCTTCGCTTTCGCCGAAGCCCCGGTAGTCGAAGGCCAGGGCTGCGATTCCCGCCTCGGCGAACCCGCGTCCGTAGTCCGGCAGGATGAGTTCCTTGATGCCGGTGAAACCGTGGCAGAGCACTACTCCCGGCACCGTCCCGGACAAGCCGTCCGGCAGGTACATCACGCCGGCGATGCGCGAACCTTCCGAGTAGTACTCGACAGCGCGTTCGATGACGCCCATGCGCAGACGCTGCGCCTCCAGGCTGCCGGATGGTATGCGCGTCGTCATAACCGGCAGCCGAATTGCGTGGGAATCCTGCGACGGGCCAATCCGCCCGCGGAGGTTCGCGATGCCGATGATGGAACCTGGAGACCTGCTCGTCCGCGCCCTTGTGGACCACGGCGTCCGCGAGGTCTTCGCCCTCTCCGGAGGACACCTCGACCCGATATTCCAGGCCTGCGCCAACCATGGCGTCCGCATCATCGACACCCGCCACGAAGCCGCCGCCGTCCACATGGCCGATGGCTACGCGCGCACAACTGGAAAGCCGGGAGTCGCGTTCGTCACCGCCGGCCCCGGCGTCACCAATGCCATCACCGGGGTGGCCAACGCCTACATGGATGCGATACCGCTCATCTGCATCGCTGGCCGAAGCCCCATGCGCGACGACGACCATCTGCCGCTCCAGGGCATGGACCAGGTCGCGCTGATGGCCCCGATCACGAAGTTCGCGCGCACCGTCCTCCAGCCGGAACGCATCGCCGAATACCTCGTCATGGCCTGGCGGCAGGCTACATCGGGCCGGCCGGGCCCCGTCTTTCTCGACATCCCCATCGACGTCCTCTTCACCCCCCCCCTGGATGTGGCCGTCCCGAAGCTCAGCCGCCACGAAGCCGAGCGCCGCAGCATCCCTCCCGCCCAGTCAATCGAGGCGGCCCTCGACCTGCTCGAGCACGCCGAACGGCCGGCGATCTTCGCCGGCGGCGGTGCGTTCTTCTCCGGCGCCCAGGAAGAACTCCGCCAGTTCGCGGCGATGACCGCCGCTCCCGTGTTCGCCAATGCCAAGGCGCGCGGCATCGTGCCCGAGTGGAGCGGTCTCGGCTACGGCAACTTCGCCCTCGCCTCCTCGCCACTCGCGGCCCAGGCGGCCGGCGGTCCGCCCGATGTCGTCATGCTGCTCGGCGCCCGCGTCGGCATGTTCACGGGCACCGGGCCGCGATCCTTCATCCCAACAGAGGCCAAAGTCATCCAGGTGGATATCGAGCCCGAAGAAATCGGACGCGCCCGCGACGTCGACGTCCCCCTGGTGGGCGACGTCCGCGACACGCTCCGGGCGATGATGGATCAGGCGCGCGGCCGGACCTTCGGCGACCATGCAGATTGGCTGCGAGGCCTCGCCGCCAGCAAACAGGCATTCCGCGCCATGCACGACCAGCCGGCGTCTCGCGACCAACCCATTCACCAGTCGCGGCTCGCCCGCGAAGTCGCGAACGCCCTTGCCGGCGATGGCATCATCGTCGCCGACGGCGGCGAAACGTCCATCTGGATGGCGGAACAGGCTATCGTCCTCAACGCCGGCGACTGGCTCACTCACGGCTACCTGGGTTGCCTCGGCACCGGCATCCCCTTCGCCATCGCCGCGAAGGTCGCGCACCCGGAGAAGCGGGTCGTTGCCATCCTGGGAGACGGTTCCGCCGGTCTCAACATCGCGGAATTCGACACGGCAGTCCGCCACAAGGTGCCGATCGTCGTTGTCATCAACAACGACCAGGGATGGGGCATGATCCGCCACGGCCAGCGCGCCCGTTACGGCGCCGAACGGGTCATCGGCGCGGAACTCGGGCCAACCCGGTACGACTTGGTCGCCGAGGGATTCGGCGCCCACGCTGAGTTCGTCACCTCGGCATCCGAGATCGCCCCGGCGGTCCAGCGCGCGCTCGCATCCGGGAAGACCGCCTGCATCAACGTCCTCACCGACCCGGACCAGCCCCACATGACCTCTATCGCCATGGCGAAAGCCTCGCTCGCGGAAGGAGAAGTGGAACTGCCGTACTACGGCAAGAAGAAACTCGTCCCAACGGCGTGAGCCGGTACGAAGCGCGCCGGGTGCTGCTGTCAAGCGGAGGGTGACGCCGCTGGCGCGTCCGAGTCCTCCCAGAATGACGGTGTCACGAGCGCCTTGGGGTCGCCTACCTCCACTCCGTATCGGCGGCCGATGGCCAAGAGCCCCAGGACAAAGACATAGAGTGCAACCGGTGCCGCGATCAGGACTGCGCTCACGCCTACAACGGTCGCAAGCGCGGACAGGGCGAGGAGAGGCACGATCGCGGCGCCGCTGTCGAGGGTGTTCCGCAGGGCGAAGGTCCGCCCCTGCAGCGAGAGCGGCACCCGCCGGCTGATGTACGTCTTCACGGCGTTATCCGTCAGCCCGACCCCCAGGCCGAGCGGGACACTCAGGAGCGCGGCAGTCCTGAGATTCTCGTCCAAGCCGAGCCCCACGACGCCGACTAGGCGAAGCGGGTTGACGGGGTCGACCGCGACGGCGGCATTGCCTTCCACCATGCCCAGCGCAATCAGCGCCACCACGACGAGGCCGAACCCGAGCGCCGCGGTCATCCGCTCGCCCACCAGGCCGATGGACCAGGGCGCAAGGGTGATCGCGAGCGTCATCGCGATGCCGGCCGGGCCCATCACGTAGACCGCGTTCGTCGGGTCGTTTTCGAGGACGTCCCGCACATAGATCGGCGCGAAGGCGACCATGATGATGTTCAGGACCCCGGCGAGCACGGAGACGATCACCATCACGCCGACGCCGGGGTGCCGCACCAGCCAGCGAAACACGCGGTCGCTCTTGGCGCGTTTCGGCAGGAAACCATCAGACGGCGTCCCGACGTCCTTCTTCGAATGGACGTGCAGCACGCGGGTCATGGCCACGAGAAGCAGCACACCCGCCACGGAAAAGACCACGCGCGCATCCGTCAGCTTCAACAGCAGGGGGGCCAGCATGGCCGTCCCCAGCGCAGTTCCAATGCTCGAAGCGAGGCCCATCATCGCGTTGGCGCTGGCCAACTGCCGGTCGCTCGCCACCAGCGGCACGGCCGAGTTCTCGGCGGGTGACGCGAGCTGGGAGAATGCCGTGACGAAGAAAACGAGCGCGAGCATCGAACCCACGTCGGTGCCGAACATGGTAGGAATCGCAAACCACGCCGCCCCCGACAAACCATAGGCCAGGGCAATCGGCATCCGCTTCGGCAGCGAGTCTGCGACCTCGCCCGCGGACAGGCCGAACATGGCTGCCGGAATCAGCGTTGCCACGGTCACCAGCGAAGAGTGAAAGGCCGACCCGCTCGAGATCGCGACGGCCACCAGCGCCGAGTACTTTGTTGCGTCGCGGGCGGTGTCGGAAAGCGTCTTCGAAAACAAGAGGTGCTGGAAGCGCCGTCCCCCCAGGACCGAAGCGTCTGGAAGGACGTGCCCCAGCGTGGAGAACACGTCCGCCTCCCGCCGCCCCACGAACCGGTCGAACTTCCGGTAGATGCTGCCCATCGACAGCGGCGCGGCGATCACCGGGTCACCGACGATTGGCCGCTATCGCTCGCGCTCGCGCTGCCGAGCGGGGCCTCGCCGCCGGCGCGCCTTGCTGCTTTCTGGTGCGCATCGGAATCCCGCGCGCAGCAAGCGACCACACGGTCCAGCAGATTGGATGCGGTTTCGGTGTTTGGTTCAGACACGGCGTTCTCGTGTGTTGGACTCGTGGAACGCGCCCAGGCGAGTGGCTTCCTCACCTGGGCGCGACAAGGTCGACGAACGTTTGCTCCGCGGCTCGCGGTTTCTGCGCTCCGCGGACGAGGCACTGCTACACGTCGATGTGGGTGGCGGTGTCGCCGCCGCTTCCGAACGGCGAGAAGCTCATCATGAAGAGCATGGCCATCAGGATGCCGAGGCCGCCAACGGCCATCAGGATCCAGCCGATGGTCTGGAGTTCGACGCCGGCGGCTTCGGTAGTCGCAAGCGCGAATGCGAGCACTGCGCCAACGGCGATGAGGAAGAGGCTAATTCCGAGAGCGGGCATGTGAATGTCTCCTTGAGTTGCTGGTAGAACAGTAGCCGCCACTGCTGTCGGTCCAGACAAACGAAGACCGTGGAGCCATCGCAAAGCCATTGCATTCCAGTACGCGAGTGAATGCGATGGCGCCAGCAACCCGCTACCCAGCCCCACCACCTGGACCAGGTTTGCGCGGCCGTACTTCAGCAGGAGGCGCGCAATTTCCACCCTGCGCTTCAGGCTGTGTGCGGAGAGGTCCAAACCACTTGCTCCGGGGCGTGATGCTCCGATTGTGGTCACTGGCACGGGCCTTAATCAGTGCCGTATCAATCAGTTCGAACTGCCCGCCCGGCGCTCTGCCCGGGCGTTCGCCGGACCGGCCGTTTGCCGGCCGATCCCGGGCCAGTAAGCCACTTCACACTCTTAAGGCTTCCTCCACTCCATCTTCATGCCGTCTTCAAGGAAGGGCCGGCCTAAGTCGGTACGTTGAGTCCGCCGAATGAAG
>CALMIW010000028.1 GCA_937864275.1 uncultured Dehalococcoidia bacterium | reverse complement strand
GCTCCGGATGCCGGGGGTGTACGTCCCGTCGTTCTACGAAGCACGGTACGACGCGGACGGGCACTTCCTTGCGCTCGAACCCACCGTGCCGGATGCGCCGGCAACGATTACGCGGCGGATCGTCGAGAAGCTGCCCCCGGCCCTCGTGAAGCCGATCGTCCCCTACCTGCAGACGATCCACGACCGCGCGGCCGTGGAGATCCAGCGTGGCTGCACCCAGGGCTGCCGCTTCTGCCAGGCCGGGATGATCTACCGCCCGACGCGAGAGCGAAGCCCCGAAGAAGTCGTCCAGGCCGCCCGCGAACTCATGCGCAACACCGGTTACGACGAGCTCTCGCTGCTCTCCCTGAGCACCACGGACCACAGCCAGATCGTGCCGATGGTGAACCAGCTCACCAGCACGTTCGAGGGCCTGAAAGTGGGCATCCCGAGCACGCGCGTCGACAGCTTCTCCGTCGACGTCGCGAACGCCGTGGCCAAGGGCAAGAAGCACACGCTCACGCTGGCGCCGGAGGCCGGCAGCCAGCGGCTGCGCAACGCGATCAACAAGCTCGTGAGCGAAGACGACCTGCTCGGCGCGGCCGAGAATGCCTTCCAGCGCGGCTGGACCGGGATCAAGATGTACTACATGGTCGGGCTCCCAACCGAGACCATGGAAGACGTCGACGGGATCCTCGAGATGGGCAAGAAGGTCAAGGCGATCGGCCGGAAGTACGTCGGCGGGCGCGCCAGGGTGCGCGTGAGCACCAGCAACCTGGTGCCGAAGCCGCATACGCCGTTCCAGTGGGCCCGCCAGGATACGGGCGAGGAGCTCCAGCCGAAGCACTTCCGGCTGAAGGACGGTTGCCGATCGGCAGGCGTGGAGTTCAGCTGGAACGACCCGCGCGACAGCTTCATCGAAGCCGTCCTCAGCCGCGGCGACCGGCGCGTTGGCGAAGCGGTCTACGAGGCCTGGCGCCGGGGCGCGAAGTTCGACGCATGGGGCGAGTACTTCCGCTCTGAACACTGGGAGCAGGCGTTCGCTGCGACGGGAATCGATGCGGCCTGGTTCGCGCACCGCGAATGGGACACTCGCGAGCCGCTGCCCTGGGACCACATCGATTGCGGCGTGACCAAGAGCTACCTGCGCGGCCAGTGGCGCGACGTCCACACGGTGAAGACGGTGCCCGACTGCCACCATGGGTCGTGCAATGTCTGCGGCATGCAGAGCTTCGACGCGCTTGGAGAGAGCGAGGGCGTGGCGGACTGCGTGGTGAAGCTCGGCAGGCTGGTCGAGCTCCGGCGGGGAGCCAAGACCTACGAGGGAGAAGCCCTGGAGCTCGTGTAGCGCCCGGGCCTACCGGTCACGCACAGAAAACGGGCCTCCCTTGCGGGAGGCCCGTTCTTCGTTGTGGTGAGCAAGTAGCGGAGGCTACTCGTCGTCGTCGCCGCCGATGGTGAAGTCCTCGTCCTCATCCAGCGGAAGGGCGCCGATCTCCTCGTCGTCGTCGTCGAGGAGGCCAACGGCTCCAGACCGCCGGGTCGCGGAGGCTTCGCGCTCGGCCAGGATGCGCTCGAGGTCCTCTTCCTCTTCGAGGAGGAGGGACTCGGGCACGTCGAGCTCGGCGTAGTGTTCGCGCTTCGGCACTTCGATTTCGCTCCGCGCCGGGATGAGCTTGCCGATGATGACGTTCTCCTTGAGTCCGAGGAGCTTGTCGGTCGAGCCGTCGATGGAGGCGTTCGTGAGCACACGCGTCGTCTCCTGGAAGGAGGCGGCGGCGAGCCACGAATCGGTGTTCAGCGAGGCTTTGGTAACGCCGAGGAGGACAGGCTGGGCCGTCGCCGGCTCGCCGCCTTCGGCGATGATCTTGTTGTTGAGCTCCTCGAACGCGCGGCGGTCAGCGAGGTCTCCCGGCAGGAGGCCGGTGTCGCCCGGGTGGTCGACCTTCACGCGGCGGAGCATCTGGCGGGTGATCACCTCGATATGCTTATCGTTGATGTTCACGCCCTGGGACTTATAGACCTTCTGGACCTCGTCCACCATGTACTTGCGGACGGCGTCGCGGCCCTGGATGTGGAGGATGTGCTGCGGGTTGCGGGCGCCCTCGGTGAGCTGGTCGCCGGCGTAGACCATGCGGCCGTTCTCGACGAGGAGACGGGCCGCCGCCGGGATGGCGTACTCGCGTTCTTCGCGCTCTTCGTACACCACCGAGATCTTGTTCTTGCCGGTAGTGCGGACGATGCCGGAGATGCGCGAGACGACCTGCTCGGCGACTTCGGTGCCCTTTTCGGCGCCCTTGGCTTCGGGACCCTGGGCGACAGCCGCGCCGGCGACGATACGTTCACCGTCGGCGACGAGCGCCTTGCCCTTGGCAGGGATTTCGTACTCTTCGACGAGCGTATCGACGTTGCTGACGCGGACGATGCGGCGCTCGTTTTCCTGGACGACTTCCACGATGCCGTCGGTTTCGCTGATGATCGCCTCGCCTTTGGGGGCGCGGGCCTCGAACAGCTCTTCGACGCGGGGAAGACCGCTGGTGATGTCGGTCTGGGACGCGACGCCACCGGTGTGGAAGGTACGCATGGTGAGCTGGGTGCCCGGCTCGCCAATGGACTGGGCGGCGATGATGCCGACCGCGGTGCGCTGCTTGACGAGCGTGCCACGGGCCAGGTCCCGGCCGTAGCAAGGGGCACAGAGGCCGCGCTCGGCTTCGCAGGACATCGGGGTGCGGACGAAGACCCGCATGATGCGGCGGGCATCGATCTCGTGGGGGGCGCCTTCGCTAATCTCCTCGCCCCCGGCGCCGATGACCCCGCCGGTCGACTCATCGATGACGGGCATTGCGGCGTAGCGGCCGACGATGCGGCTGCGCAGCGATTCGACGGCTTCGCCGTTCTCCTCGCGTTCAATCCAGAGGCCGCTGGTGGTGCCACAGTCCTCTTCGAGGATGATGACGTCCTGGGCCACGTCGATGAGGCGGCGGGTGAGGTACCCGGAGTCCGCCGTGCGCAGTGCGGTGTCGGCGAGACCTTTGCGGGCGCCATGGGTGGAGATGAAGTACTCGAGGACCGTGAGCCCTTCGCGGAAGGAGCCACGGATCGGGAGTTCGATGACCTTGCCGTTCGGGTCGGCCATGAGACCGCGCATACCGGCCATCTGGCGGATCTGGGTGATGTTACCCTTCGTCCCCGAGCTGGCCATGTAGTAGAGCGAACCGTACTCGGGCATGCGCGCCTTGATGGCGTTCTCGACTTCGGTGGTGGTCTTGGACCAGATGTTCACCGTTTCCTGGTAGCGCTCATCTTCGGTGATGAGGCCCATCTGGTACTGCTCGCGCAGTTCATCGACCTTGCCATCGGCCTCGTCCAGGAGTTCCTTCTTGTTCTTGGGAACCTGGATTTCGTGGATGGCGATGGTGATGCCGGAACGGGTGGCGTAGTGGAAGCCGGTCGCCTTGATGCGGTCGACGACTTCTCCCGTCTCTTCGCTGCCCATGGTGCGGTAACAGGTGGCGACCACCTTGCGCAGGTTCGGGCGGTCCATGATGACGTTCTGGAAGTCGACATCTTCCGGCAGGACTTCGTTGAAGATGATCCGGCCGACCGTTGTTTCGATGAAGCGGTTCTTCGGGTTGCCGGCCGCGTCGTATTCCGGCTCGCCGCCAGGGC
>CALMIW010000027.1 GCA_937864275.1 uncultured Dehalococcoidia bacterium | reverse complement strand
GTGGAGGGTGGTTTCCACCGTCTTCGACGAGTACGGCTTCCCGTTCGCCGAGAGCGACTACGACGCCGACCTGGCTCGTCCCGAAGAGCACTATGACGGGAAGACTGGTTGGTTTTCGGTCGTGGAAGACGCCGACGGCGGGGTAGTCGGCTGCGTCGGCCTATCGGACGAAGGCGGCGGCGAGTTCGAGCTGCACCGGCTGTACGTGCTTGCAGAAGCGAGAGGACATAACCTTGGGGAACGCCTCAGCCGCCAGGTGATCGAGGCAGCCCGCGAGCGGGGCGCGCGGAGACTGGTGCTGTTCAGCGACGTGCACTTCACGCATGCCCACGGCGTCTACGAACGCTGTGGCTTCCGCGCCAACCGGTTTCGCTACGCGCCCGACCCGTGGCAGAGCCGCGAATGGGGCTTCATCATGGAGTTCGAGAAGGACGGTTCGAAGTAATGCCGAGACCACGCTGCACCTGGTGCATGGAGCCGCCCTACCAGGACCTCGCCGTCCTGAAGTGGCGCGGCGAAGAACGCGAACGGATCACCATCCCGCTCTGCCGGAAGCACCTCATCCGGCTGAAGGAAGCAGGCCCGGCGGGCCGCGAGTTCAAGGGCTGGTTCTACAAAGACGGCTGGTGGTAGTCCGGGCCTGGCGGCCGCGTGAGCGGCCGGTGCTCCGTATACTTCGGCCCACATGAACCAGAGCCGTTTCAGTGACTGGCCAGAGGACTACGCCAACAAACTCGTCGAACCATCCCGCGCAGCCGAGCTCGTCCGGCCCGGCGACACCATCGTCATCCCGATCGGCGCCATCACGCCCGCACTCGCCCAGGCAGTCTGGGAGCGGCGCGATGAGCTGAGCGAAATCGACATCCTCACCTGCGCCCCATACCAGGACCCCGGCTGGTTCGAACCCGGGCATCCCACCTTTCGCACGCACGTGGAGTTGTTCAACACCGCAGTCGGTCGCCAGTCCGTGCTCTCGGGCCGGACCGACTTCGTCTCGATGCCATTCAGCCGACGGTTCAAGCGAGAGGACGAGCGCGGCGGCGGTGAGTACGACATCGACGTCGCGATGGTCTCCGTGTCGCCGCCGGACCGGTTCGGTTTCTGCAGTTTCGGCACCAGCATGTGGAACAAGCTGAGCTACTGCCGCCGCGCGCGGACGGTGCTGGCCGAGGTGTTCCCCGGATACCCGCGGACCGGCGGGACGAACCAGATCCACGTGTCGGAAATCGATGCGTTCGTCGATGGAGGCGACATCATCCCGCCGCGCGCCGGGGCGCGCGAGTTGCAGCCGTTCCCGAAGCCGATCGCGGGCTTCATCAACGACCTGGTGAACAACGGCGACACCCTCCAGATCGGGACCGGGATGACGACGCTGCAACTCGCCGTGAACGGCGCGTTCGATGGCAAAGTGGACCTGGGAGTCCACAGCGAAGTCTCCACGCCGGGCCTGAACGACCTCGTCTACAGCGGCGTCATCACGGGCGCGAGGAAGACGCTGCACCCCGGCCGGTTCGTTGCCACGGCGCTGACCGCCGCCACGCCGGAGGAGATGGAGTTCATCCACGAGAACCCCATCTACGAGCTCTACGAGGTCCACTACACCAACGACATCGCCGTCGTCGCCGCGCACGACAACATGGTGGCGATCAACAACGCGCTTTCGATCGACCTGACGGGGCAGGTAGCGGCCGAATCCATCGGCGCCGACATGTGGAGCGGTCCGGGCGGGCAGCTCGAGTACGTGATCGGGGCGAACCTCTCGAAGGGCGGGCGCAGCATCACCTGCCTGCCTTCGAGCTCACGCGCCGGGACGATTTCGCGGGTGGTGGCCGAGCACCCGCCGGGCACCGTGATCACGGTCCCGCGGCAGTTCGTCGACATCGTGGTGACGGAGTTCGGGATCGCCCGGCTCTACGGCAAGAGCGACCGCGAGCGGGCGCGCGAACTGATCAACGTCGCCCATCCGGACCACCGCGAGGAACTTCGCCGCGCGGCGCGCCGGATGGGCGTCTGAACTCAGGAACTGGCGATGCGTTTCTGCGAGAGGAAACTCCACACGAGTTCTCCTCCGGAGAGGCGCGCCGCCGGGTTGTCCGCCTGGACGCCGGGGTAGCCCGGCCAGAGATGCTCGCAGTCCTTGATCGTCACGAACTCGGTTGCGGCGGCGCAGTCGAGGTAGGCCTCGTGGCTGACGCCTTCGGCGACCTCCTGCCCGGTCCTGGCCGAACGGCAGCCGTTGTTCGCGGCCCAATCGTCGATGGCGTCGTAGGCGCCGTCGTATCGCCACTGGCGGACGATGCCGCCTTCGATAGGCACGATGCTGTCCGCGGTCCCGTGGACCGCGAGCAAGGGCACGGTGGATTCGCAGCGCTCCCCGGGGAAATCGACGCCACCGACGGCGGCGACGGCAGCAATCCGGTCCGGGATCTGACAGGCGAGCCGCGATGCCATGAACGCCCCGTTGGAGAAGCCGGTCGCGTACACGCGGGCGGCATCGACGCAGAGCTGGCTCATCACGGCATTCAGGATGTCCTCCGTAAAGCGAACGTCATCGATGGCGTTGGGCTCCGTCGCCCCGGCAGACCAGCCCATCGGCGTGCCGGTGCCGTCGGGAGAGACGAGGACGAACCCTTCTCGGTCGGAGATGGGCACGAGGCCGGAAGTGATCTCCTGGTCGATCCCGGTGCCGGACCGGCCGTGGAAATTCAGGACAAGCGCCATCGGCTGCGTGGTCGAGACGTTCGCAGGCACATGGACGCGGTACGTGCGTTTCATTCCGCCGGACACGATCGTCTGCAGCGCCGTCTTGCCCGGGCTGAAGCCCGCCGGCAAGGCCGCATTGCAACCGCTCTTCCCGGCGGTCTTTCGCAGGCGCTGGAGATCCGCCATCGGACGGCGGGCCAGATCCACCTCGAAGCCCAACAACTCCGCGGACCCCACGAAGGGATCGCGCATGGGGTTGCCACGCTCGACGACGTCGGTGACGGATTCGCCAAGAGGCTGGTCGGGCAGGAGCGAAGCCCCGTCCGAGCCGCAGCCGGCGACGAACACCAGAGAAAGGCCAAGGGTGAGTACTGCTGCCAGTCTTGCGCCTATACGACACCTCCGGCGGTCCACCGACCAGTGTAGCGCTGCCGCGTCGACCTGCACGGACCGTTCGACCCTTTCGGTGAAGACCGTTTGACCCTGAATTGCCAACGGCCAAGGCCACGTAGAATGCGCGGGTGTCTTCTCCCGGTGTCGCTAGGTGACTGATCCGGCTGTCCTGCCGGCGGTGGCTGCGCCGAAGCGGGCGGCGCCCCACAACCAGTTCCTCGACCTGGTGCGGACCGTCGCAATCATTCGCGTGCTCGCGTGGCACACGTACGGATTCGCGTGGCTGTCGTACCTCATCGCCTCGATGCCGGCGATGTTCTTCGTCGCGGGCTCGCTGATGGCTCACTCGCTGGAACGTTCTTCGGTGCGGAAGGTGTTCTATGCGCGCTTCCGGAGGCTGCTGATCCCGCTCTGGGCGTTCGGCCTGGTGATGCTGAGTGGCATGGTGCTGCATTCGGCAACGCAGACGGAACTGGGGCTGCCGGTGCGCTGGGAGCAGGTCCCGTGGTGGGTCTTCCCGCTCTGGGACCCGCAGGGGAGCGACTGGGGAATCACGTTCTGGGCCGTCCTCTGGTACATGCGCTGCCTCACCTGGCTCATCCTGCTCAGCCCGATCCTGCTCTGGCTGTTCAAGCGTCTGTCGATCGTCCTCATCGGCGTGCCGCTGGGCGCGCTCGCCATCTTGGAAATGCGGTCACGCGCGGGAGACCCGGTACCGTGGCAGTTCGAGGACCTGGCGCTCTTCGGCATCTTCTGGTTGCTGGGGTTTTCGTATAACGCCGGCCACGTTGCCGAGATGTCGACGCGGATGAGGGCCGTGGCGACGGTTGCGTTCGCCGGGGCGGCAGCCGCCTGGGTGACCACGCAGGACGTGCCGAACATGGTGGTCAACGCGTCGTACCCGGCGCACCTGCTGGTCGGGATGACCTGGCTCATGGGCGCGCTAACCTTCGAGCAGGCGCTGAACCAATTCGCGCTGCGGGCGTGGCCCCGGCGCTTCATCGCCTGGGTGAACGACCGCATCTTCACGATCTACCTCTGGCACGCGGCGGGCCTGTTCGTGATGTACGAGGTCCTCTGGATCGACGATCGGCCGACCTGGGTGCGGCACGTGTTCGCCCTGCCCATCGTCTTGCTGGTGACGTTCGTCTGCATGCTCGCCTTCGGATGGGTGGAGGACCTGGCGGCGCGGCGAGAACTGCACCTGGCGCCGCGGGCCGACGCGAAGCCGCAGGAACCCCGCGCAGCCACTTCGCCCGCCTGGCGCCGCACCCTGCTGCCCCTGGCCGCGGCGTTGGGGGTCGTCGCGATCCTCTCCGGCTTCCTCACCGAACAGCACAGCGACAAGTCGCTAGCCGCCGCGGCGCTCGTGGTGCCGCCTTCGGGCGTGGGAATCGCGCTGCGCGCCGAGGGCGCGTTGATCCTGGACGAGGCGCCGCAGGTCGATACGGTCCAAGAAGGCGTGGTGCTGCCCGCCGTCGGACGTGGCCAGCTCCAGGCGGTGATCGACGCGTGGACGGTGGAGAACGGCCTTGCCGGGGCCACCGTCGCCCTGCGGCGGCCGGATGGAAGCGGCTGGGCCTCAGCTTCCGGGAAGGATGTCGCGACCGGCGCGGCACTTTCGGACGACAAGCTGTATCCCACGGCCAGCGTGACCAAGACCTTCACTGCCGCGCTCATCCTCCAGCTCGTGGAGGAGGGCAAGGTGGACCTCGACGCGCGCGCATCGGAGTACGTGAAGGGCATCGCCCACAGCGACCAGTACACCGTTCGGCAGCTCATCCAGCACATGTCGGGGCTCATCGCCACCGACGCGATTGGACCCGCCGAGGCACTACTCGAAGCGACACACACGTCTCTGCAGTTCGAGCCCGGCACGGGCTTTCTCTACTCCAGCCCGGGCTACTACATGCTCGGCGTGATCATCGAGAAGGTGACCGGCGTCCCCTACACCCAGGCGCTCCACGAACGGCTGCTCGACCCGCTGGGACTCTCGAAGACGTTGATGGATGAGGAAATCGACCCGCTTCCCTATTCGACGCACGCGCAATCGAATCCCGCGCTACGCTCCAGTTCGGGCGTGTTGCGCTCGTCATCGGGACAGGCGACGACCGGCGTCATCCAGTACGAGTACTTCGGCGTGCTCTGGTCGTCGGCCGGTCTCCATTCCACGGTGGAGGACCTGGCGAAGTGGGCTGTGGAGTACTACGCGACGACCGACGTCGTGAGCGAGGCGACGCGCGGCCAAATGACCAGCTTCCTCGGCCCGGAGTTCCAGTACGCAGGGCTGGGCACCTACCCCTTCTGCCCTTGCTGGAAGGTGGACGGCCGCCTCGTCGCGGACCGCTGGGGCCACTACGGCCGCTCCGGGGTGATGGAATATGACCCCCAGGACCAGATAGCGTTCACGCTCTTCACCAGCGGCACCGACATCGATGAGCGGCTGATCGTCGCTTACGACGACCTGAGCAAGCGCATCCGAGACCTGGTGCGGGGCCGCGCACTTCCCAACTGAGCGGGCGCGGCCCTGCATGGCCCGGCAGCGATCAGTCGACGGGCGTGCCCGCCTGCTTCGTGAAGTCGGCCGGGCGCTTGGTCAGGAAGGCGTCGATCGCCTCCTTGTGCTCCCAGGAGCGGTAGGCGGCGGCGAGGGAGACGCCTTCGGCCCGCTGGACGGCCGACATGTCGGTGGCGTTCGTGTTCTGGATGATGAGCTGGCGGATCTTCGCCATCGCGAAGGCCGACTGCCCGGCGAGTTGCTCGCCGAGTTCGATTGCGCGGTCGACGAGTTTTTCCGGCGCGACGACTTCCGAGACCATGCCGGCCTCACGCGCCTCTTCCGCGCCGATGAGGCGGCCGGTAAGGCACCACTCGATGGCGCGGGCCTGGCCGACCATCTGCGGGAGCAGCGCGGAGCTCGCCAGTTCGGGGACGAGGCCCATCTTCACGAAGAACATGCCGAAGCGGGCCTGCTCGCTGGCGATGCGGATGTCCATGGGCAGGATCTGGGTGACGCCGATGCCGACGGCAGCACCGTTGACGGCGGCGATGGTGGGCTTGGCGAGGCCCTGGAGGAAGGTGACCCAGTTTCCGGCGTTGGTGGTCTCGGTCGTCTCCGGCTGGTTGGACTCGCGCGCTTCGACGTTGGTCTTGAAGACCGCATCGATATCCGCGCCCGCGCAGAAGGCCCGGCCGGCGCCGGTCACGACGATGGCCCCCGTGCCCGGGTCGGCTGCGGCGGCCTCCATGGCCTTGCGCAATTCGACCATCATGGCCGGCGTCCAGGCGTTGAGCTTCTCGGGGCGGTTGAGGGTGAGCAGGGCGACACGGCCGCGCTGTTCGACGGTGATCGTTTCGTAGGTCATTCGAGTGGCTCCGGGGCAAAGGGTGCGCGGGAAGGATAGGCGCAATCGATCGCGGCTCGCAAAGAGCCGCGCCGCTGGCCGGGCCGGGGCTGGCGGCGTAGGCTTGCCCCGCACAACACTTCCCGGAGCACTCCCATGGCGAACATCCATTTCGGCGTGACCATCCCTCAGATCAAGCGGACCTGGGCGGAAGCGAAATCCAACTCGCTCGAGTTCGAGGCCATGGGCTACGACTCCCTCTGGGTGTGCGACCACCTCTACGGGCCGCAGTCGCCCCAGATCCCGATCCTCGAGGCGTGGTCGCTGATTTCGGCCGTCGCGGCGGTGACGAGCAAGGTGGAGATCGGCACGCTGGTTACGCCGGCCGGCATGCGCAACGCCGCCCAGCTGGGAAAGGTCATCGCCACGGTCGACAACATCGCCGAGGGCCGCATCATCCCCGGGCTTGGGGCGGGCTGGATGCCGCGCGAGTTTACCGATTTTGGCGTGCCGTTCCTGCCGACGAGCGCACGTCTCGGCCAGCTGCGCGAGACCGTCGAAGTGCTGAAGCGGATGTGGACCGAGCCTTCGGTGAGCTACGACGGAAAGTACGTGAAGACGGCGAACCTGGTCTGCGAACCGAAGCCCGTCCGCGTACCGCCCATCCTGATCGGCGGCTCGGGCGAGAAGGTCACGCTGAAGCTCGCCGCGCAGCACGCGGACATCTGGAACCACCAGGCGGCGCGCCAGTTCGAACTCCCCCGGAAGATCGAGGTGCTCAAGCAGCGCTGCGCCGAGGTCGGCCGCGATTTCTCGACGCTGACCGTGAGCCAGCAGTGCCTGGTGACCATCGCGCCGGACGAAGCGAGCGCCGCTCCGATGATCGACACCGCGAAGAAGATCTTCGGCGGACACATGGGCGACCCGACCGGCCCGCTGGCAATCGCGGGCAGCCCTCAGCGGGTTCGCGAGCAGATCCAGAAGCACATCGACCTGGGCTGCACGATGTTCCTCATTGAGTTCTTTGGGCGCGACACCCGCGAACCCGCGAAGCTCTTCGCCGAGACGGTGCTGCCGCACTTCAAGTAGGGGTCGCTACACGTCCTCTGGCGCTTCGACATCGAGATCCGCCACCCGCAGCGGCTCCAGGAACAGGGCGAGCGCCTGGTGAGCCGGGGCATCCGGCCGCGCGCGCTCCGCCAGTTCGCGGATGTTCTCGATGAACGCCTCGGGGTCACCGCTTTCGGAGACCGCTTCTCGCTGATAGCCGCTCCACCATTCGGACGCGAGCGTCCTGGCTTGATCTGTCCCTGGCATGGCCTCACCTCCGGTCGGGTTATGGCTCGATTGTCGCGCAGGGCGCAAGGGCTCGCCATGGCCGTTCGGGCGAACATCCCGGCGCAGTCGTTCGGGGTGTTGCGCAGGCGTCCCGGCCGCGCGGGGGACCCTACAATCCCGCGCATGAAACTTGGGCTGCAACTTTCGAACTTCACCTGGAAGGGGCGCGGCCCGAAGCTCGGCGAGAACCTGGCGACGATTTCGCGCACCGCCGAGGATGTCGGCTACAGCTCCATCTGGGTAATGGACCATCTTTTTCAGATCCCGCAGGTTGGCGCTGCCCAGATGGAGATGCTGGAGGCCTACACCGCACTCGGGTTCATCGCCGCGAACACCCGGTCTGCGTCCCTCGGGACGATGGTTACCGGCGTGACCTACCGAAACCCTGGCTTCCTCTGCAAGCAGGTGAGCACGCTCGACGTCCTCTCGGGCGGCCGCGCCGTGCTCGGGATCGGGGCGGCGTGGTACGAACGCGAGCACCGCGGCCTGGGCATCCCGTTCCCGCCGTTGAAGGAGCGGTTCGAGCGCCTGGAGGAGACGCTCCAGATCTGCAAGCAGATGTGGAGCCGCGACGACGGCCCGTTCGAAGGCAAGCACTACCAGCTGCGCGAAACCCTGAACTCCCCGCAGTCACTGCAGAAGCCTCACCCGCCCATCCTCATCGGCGGCGGCGGTGAGAAGAAGACCCTGAAGCTCGTCGCGAAGTATGCCAACGCCTGCAACGTCCGCGCCGACTCGGTCGAATTCGTGAAGGGCAAGTTCGAGGTGATCCGGCGCCACTGTGAGGCGATCGGGCGGGACCCGGGCGAAATTGAGCGCACGGTCCTCATGCGGCTCGATGTCGGCGAGGAGGGTGAGAAGGCCGGCGAGGTCGCTGAGCAGCTTGGCCGGCTCGCCGAAGCCGGCGTCCAGGCGGTACACGGCTACCTGGTCGGCGTTGACAAGATGAACCCGCTCGAAGTCATCGGGCGGGACGTGTATCCGCAGGTGAAGAACCTCTAGCCGTGGCCCACATCGAACAGGTCGCCCTCATTGTCGACGACTACGACGAGGCGATTGCGTTCTTCGTCGGCTGCCTGGGCTTCGAACTGCTCGAGGACTCGCCGTCGCTGACGAACGATGGCCGGCCGAAGCGCTGGGTGGTGGTCCGGCCGCCGGGAGCCCTGACAGGGTTGCTCCTCGCGCGGGCCGACGGCGAGAACCAGGAGCAGGCCGTGGGAAGCCAGTTCGCCGGGAGGGTGGGG
>CALMIW010000026.1 GCA_937864275.1 uncultured Dehalococcoidia bacterium | reverse complement strand
CGCTGGCCCTGGAGTTCGTGGAAGGCCTGCCAGCGCGTCCGCGTCGCGAGCCAGGGGAGGAGGTACTCGGCGTCCAGCGCCTGGATGTTCGCCGAGCGCGCGGCGATCGTCTGGAAGCGCGGGTCGGCGACGATTTCCGGGTGGCCGACGATGCCGGCGAGGGTGACCCACTGGGGGTGGAGCGGGGAGTGCAGGCCGATGAAGCCGTCTTTGCAGGCGAGCGTGGCGAGCAGCGGCTGGGAGGTGTTGAAGCGGTTGCCGGCGCGTTCGCGGGGGCGCCCGTAGTACTGGAAGGCGACGGGATCGTAGATCAGGGTCGCCACGAGGGCTTCGATGACGGGCACGTCGACCAGCCCGGGAACCGGCGCTGCCGAGGCGGCGGCGTGTTCTACCGCGGCGATCGCCGCGAACTGCCCGGCGATGAAGCGGCAGAGTGCTCCGGGCGGGGCCAGGGGCGCTTGCCCAGGGTCGCCGACCGATGCCATCCAGCCGCTCGCCGCGTAGAGGGCGAGGTCGCTGGCGGGGCGCTCGGCCCAGGCGCTATCGAGGCCCCAGGGGGTGATCCAGATGACGCGCTGGCCCGAAGCGGCGGTTTCGAGCGCGGCCCGGTTCTCGGCGGTGACCGGAGCGTCGGTGATGAGCGTTCGGCCGGCATCGGGAATGAGTGCCGGCACGGCCGCGAAGCCGGCGCCTTCGCCCAGGAACGAGCCGAGGCCCTCGGGGTCGAGGGCGGTGGTGTGGCGCACGTCGGCGCCGAAGGAGCGCAGGAGCCAGGCCGTGTAGGCGGCGCCGGGGCCGTACGACGCAACCGAGTAGCGGCAATTCCTCAGGAGGTCCATGGCGGCGCATCATAGCGCCCCGGCAGCGGCGGGAAAGGCCGTCTTTCCGGAAGTCGCGGACCTCGGCTGGACAGGCAGCAGGAGGGCATCGGTATTATCTGCGACTGTGCTGTCGGGGCTGCTGGATGCCCTATCAGGGTAATCCCCAATGACTGCAACATCCGGTGTTCGGTGAGAATAGGTGCATTCGACAGGCGAACCGCCGGGGAGCAACGTGCGCGCAGCAGGTGCCACTCAAGAAGCGTTCCGAGCCTCCAGGTCGGTGTCCCCCTCCGGGCAGGAGCAGCCAGTGGCCGGGACTATCCTGGTCGTCGACGACGACGATCCCGTGCGTGTGATGCTTGCGCGGCTACTGCGCACACAGGGCTACAGCGTGCTGCAGGCCGCGCACGCGAACGAGGCGCGCGCCCAGATTGACGCGCAGAAGCCCGACCTGGTGATCAGCGACATCGTGATGCCGGGCGAATCCGGGATCGAGTTGCGGCGGAACATCCTCGAGCGCTGGCCCGAGCTGCCAGTCATCCTCATCTCCGGCTACAGCGCCGAAGGGCCGGCCGAATTCGCCGCGCGCACGCCGAACACGATCTTCGTACAGAAGCCGTTCGCCGCAGACCAGTTCCTCGCGCTGGTGGAGCAGACGCTGAGCAGCGCCACCGGCGACTAGCCCAACCGGCCCTCGGAATTGCACCCGAACGATCCAACGCGGCCCTTGATATGGGGGATATGCTGACTTCATCCCTTAGAAGGAGGATGTCAGATGGCAGGGATTGTCCGCCGTAACCCGTTCGATGAATTGGCCTCGTTCTGGCCGCGAGACCTGTTCGCGCGGTTCAACTCCAGTTCGCTGGCCGGGGAGTGGAGCCCGCGCTGCGATATCGACGAAGACGAGACCTCGATCACGGTCCACGCCGAACTGCCGGGTGTGGAGGCGAAAGACATGGAGGTCAGCGTCCACCAGGGCATGCTGACGATCCGCGGTGAGAAACGCACCGAGAAGACGGAAGAGAAGAGCGGCTACAGTGAGCGCTTCTTCGGATCGTTCGAGCGGAGCCTCGCCATCCCGGCGAATGTGGATGAAGACAAGATCGAGGCGCAACTGAAGGACGGCGTGCTCCAGGTGCGCCTGCCCAAGACCGAACCGTCCCCTCCGCCGACGCCGCGTCCTGTGACGATTAAGACGGCCTGAGATGACCACGCAGGCGGGGAATCGGAACGACTTCGGCAGCGACCGGCCCGGCGGCTGGTACGTCGAACTGGCGACGGGGCGCGTCGTCCGAAAACCGGCCGCGGTGGTGCCGCCCGCGCGGCGCAGGGCATACTGGATGACACGAGAACCGGAGGCCAAACGCATGAGCACGGACAAAGACGCGGGGAGCAACCTGAACCCGATCGAGGACATCAAGGGCGCTGTGAAGTTCGTGAAGAACCTCCACCCGATCGAAGATGTCAAGGAGTTCATGGAGACGGCGGCGAAAGTCCTTGAGCCTTCCGAATCCGACCTGCGGGTGGTGGAGTGGGAAGAGCCCGAAGTGAAGGAATCGGCGGAGCCCACCGAAGCGGAGCGCGCGCGCCAGGTGGAGCGCCGCCCAGGCGAGGGGCCGCACTACACCGACGCCAAGGAACTGCACCTCTAGCAGGGCGGGCTCGCTCTCCAGGCATGCCGGGAGGCCGCAGCGTTAGCAGGCTTCCCGGATGAACGTTTCGCGGAGACGCTCGCGGAACGCCGGGTCGTTGAAGAGGCGGGCGCGGCCATCTTCCTGAGCGAAGAACTGGCGCGTCGCGGCGTTTCCGCGGAGGAAGTACTCCCGGAGCGACCAGGTGTTGTGCATGGCCGATTGCCTCCAGGCTTCGATGACGGGCGCAATCGTGTGTTCGTCGAGGCGTGATTCGCGGCGGTACCCCTGGAGGTACGCGCTCAGGAGAGGCTCCTCCAGCAGGAGCACGAAGCACACCGCGCGGAGCACCTCGAAAGCGGGCGGCTGAAGGCAGACGCGTTCCCAGTCGACGATCGCCGCGACTTCGCTGGTGGCGTCGAAGAGGACGTTCCGTTCGTGGAAGTCGCCGTGGGTGGGCTGCGCGGGGAGCCCCGCGAAATCGGAACTCGGGCGGGCGGCGCCGG
>CALMIW010000025.1 GCA_937864275.1 uncultured Dehalococcoidia bacterium | reverse complement strand
CGCCGAAGATCCTCGCCGACCTCGGCGGCTTCGCCCTCATCTCCTGGCTGTTCACGAGCTACATGCTGAGTTCGACGGTGATCATCCCCCTCGTCGGCAAGCTCGGCGATATCTACGGCCGCAAGATGTTCCTCATCGGCGGCGTCGCGCTGTTCATGGTCTCCTCGGCCGCCTGCGGCGCGGCCACCTCCATGCCCATGCTGATCTGGATGCGCGCCGTGCAGGGCATCGGCGGCGGCATGATCTTCGCCTCCGTGTTCGCCACCATGGGCGACATCTTCGCCCCGGCCGAGCGCGGAAAGTACATCGGCCTGTTCACCGGCATGTTCAGCCTGGCCAGCCTCCTCGGCCCCACCGTCGGCGGCACCCTCACCGACCACCTGAGCTGGCGCTGGGGGTTCTTCGTGAACGTCCCGGTGAGCCTCATCGCCATGCCCGCGATCTGGTTCAACCTCCCTTCGAAGGCTCGGCACCTCCAGCCCAAGCTCGACTTCCTCGGCGCAGCGCTGCTGTCGGCGGCTTCCGTCATGGTCCTGCTCGCACTTGTATGGGCCGGCGACAAGTACGCATGGGGCTCCGCCGAAATCGTGGGGTTGCTCGGAGGAGCCGCCATCCTCCTGGTCGCCTTCGTCTTCCAGGAGCATCGCCACCCGGAGCCGATCCTCCCGCTGCACCTCTTCAAGAACGGCGTCTTCCTCATGTCGAACCTGATCGTCTTCGCGTTCGGCGTGGGTGTGTTTGGCGCCTTCCAGTACCTGGGGCTCTTCGTCCAGACAGCGCTCCAGGCCTCGGCGACCACCTCCGGCGTTGTCTCCACCCCGCAGAGCATCGGCGTGCTGATCACGAGCATCCTCGGCGGACAGGTCATCGCCCGCGTCGGACGCTACAAGTGGCAGACCGTCTTCGGCACCGTCCTCATCGCCATCGCCCTTGCCCTGCTCACGCGGGTCTCGCTCGATACGCGGCTCTGGCAGATCAGCGCGGCAATGGTCATCCTCGGGCTCGGGTTCGGACTGGTCCTGCCGACGATGTCGCTCATCGTCCAGAATGCCGTGAGTTACCAGTACATCGGCGTCGCGAGTTCTTCCAGCCAGTTCTTCCGCCAGATCGGCAGCGTCCTCGGCATCGCCATCTTCGGCTCCATCCTGGCGAACACCTACCACGACGAGTTCGCCGCCCGCTTCTCGGCCGAAGACCGGGCCGCGGTGGCCGCGGTCAACCCGGCCTTCGTGGAAGCCCTGGACGACCCGACCATCCGCCTCAACGAAACCCAGTACAACGCGATCACCAAGCAGGTTGGCGCCCTGCCGGATGGACCGGCGATCCTTGAGCGGGCGGAATTGGCTCTCGGCGAAAGCGTCGTGGTGGCAACCCGCCACATCTTCTACGGCGCGGTAGCCGCCGCCATCGTCTGCACCCTCTTCGCGGTGACCATGAAAGAGCTGCCGCTGCGGAAAACCGTCACGGGCGGTCCGGGGCAAGGGGCAGGCTCCGCGCCGCCTGAGACGACTCCGAGCGCAGCCGGACACTAGCCTCGGCGCAAACGAAAACGCCCCGGCCGCGAAGGCCGGGGCGTTTGATTGTGACGAACGCGCGCTCCTAGAAGCGCTTCTCCTTGATGCGGGCAGCCTTGCCCGTGAGACCGCGCAGGTAGTAGAGGTTCTTGCGGCGGACCTTGCCGCGCCGCATCACTTCCACTTTGTCGACGCGGGGGCTGTTCATCGGGAACGTGCGCTCCACGCCGACGCCGCTCGCGATCTTGCGGACGGTGAAGTTCGAGACGAGACCCTTCATCCGCTTGCGGATGACGACCCCTTCGAACACCTGGATGCGCTCTTTGTCGCCTTCGACGACTTTCGCGTGGACACGGACGGTGTCGCCACTGCCGAAGTCCGGGATATCAGAACGCTGGCCGGTCAGGGCGAGCGCGTCGAGTTCGTAAGCCATGAAATGAAAACCTCTGAGGGCGTAACTTTCTTACGATAGCGGATCGCCGTTTATGTTCCACTTGCCGGAACCCGGGCCCCGCCTACCGGCCGGTGCTGCCGTGGCCGCCCGCGCCGCGCGTTGTTTCCGAGAGTGCCGCAGCCGCCTCGAACGCGACAGCGGCGAGCCTCGTGACCACCAGCTGGGCGATGCGGTCGCCGTCCTGCACCGTGTGGGTGATATCCGGCGCGACCGAGTACAGCGTGATCATGATCTCTCCGCGGTAGTCGGCGTCGAGCGTCCCGAAGGTCGCGAGGATGCCCTGGCGGGCGAGACCGCTGCGCGGCCGGAACTGCGCATCCAGCCCCGGGGGCACTTCCATCGCCAGGCCGGTCGGGATCATCACCGGCCGCTGCCCGATGACGACGGGGCCGTCTTCCAGGCAGGCATGGATGTCGTAGCCGGAAGACAGCTCTGTCGCCCGGAACGGCAGCTTCGCTCCCGGCCGGAGGAGTTGGACACGGATGGTCTCGGGCATCCGCCGAAGGATGCACCCTCCCGCCCGCGATCGGCAATTTCGAACCGCCGGTTGACCGGTTATCAGAACGTGGCCACTATGTGGCTACTTCGTATCGGGAGCGAAGAACCATGAAGACCATCGGTGTCCGCCAGCTCAAAAACGAGGCGACCCAGATCGTCCGCGCCGTCAAAGAACAGCACGCCCTCTACGTAATAACCGTGAACGGCCAGCCTGTGGCAACACTGCGGCCATACTCCGACCGCGACATCGCCGGCATGGAGCGAAGCCAGGCGGTCTCGGAGCTCCAGGCCATCGAGCGCCTCGCCGGCGCGGTCGGCGAGGCCTGGCTCGATGTCGGCCCTCCCGGCGAAGGCGACGAAGCGGTTTCCCGCCGGTCCGGAAGGGGGGAGTAGGGTGGCGACCATCGATTCCAGCGTCCTCGTCTCCCTCTTCAACAGCCGCGACCGCCAGATCGGAAGAGGGTCGTGTAGGGAAAGAGTGTAGATCTCGGT
>CALMIW010000024.1 GCA_937864275.1 uncultured Dehalococcoidia bacterium | reverse complement strand
GCCTTCCAGATGTACGGCCAGATCCCGTCCTACCGGGCCGCCCTCGACCGGGGAGGCGCTGCCAACCCTGCGGACGTCGCGGTCATCGGCAACGCCCAGGCCATCGCGGCGGGCATGAAGGCGTTCGAAGCCGTCGGCGTGACCGACTTCGTGGCGGCGATACCGAAGGGCGCGGCGACGGAGCAGGCCACCTACGAGGTGCTGGCGGGGCTGGCGTAGGTCGCCGCCGGGCAGCCTCTTGGATGCCGCTGGGGAAGCTGGTCCCAATCCGAACAGCACAGGAGCGAGGCTGCCAGCGAGGGGCGTGGGGATTTTGGATATGGAGGCAAAGGTACGCGCCTTAGGTGTGGCATAGGATCCCCGGCACCCCTTGCCCGCGTGCCAGAGAGTTTCGTATCGTCAGGGCAATCTTGACGAGAGGTCCCGAATGTTCACGCTTTCCTGTTCCTTCTGCATGCGCACGTCGAACGAGGTCCGGAAGCTCATCGGCGGACCCGGCGTCTACATCTGCGACTCGTGTGTCGAGCTCTGCAACCGCATCCTCGCGGATGAGGAGTCCCCCCGCCCTTTCTCGACTGGGGCAGCCTGAGCGACGACGAGATCCTCCGGCTTCTCGCCCCCCATGCCACGACGATCCGCTCCGCCGAAGCAGGTGTGGCCGAACACGTCCGGGTTCTCCGCACCCGCGGCGTGAGCTGGACGCGCATCGGCACGGCCCTTGGCGTCAGCAAACAGGCTGCCTGGGAACGCTTCTCTGGGGAGGCCTGACGCCTACTTGGTCATCTTCAGGACCGAGTTCGCGGTGCTGTTGTCGTTGAACGTGACCTGGTAGTCCGCGTCCAGCGTCGACTTCGTGAGCGTGCCCGTGTAGCTGAGCTTCGGGATGAGCCCGCCGGCCATGTTCTCCATCAGGCCGGTGATCTTGCCGTCCTTCTCGATTGTCACGTTGTAGTTGCCGAAGAGGTCGTCGCTGCCCTTCACGGTGGCGCGCTCGTCATCGAATACGCCGGCGATGGTCACGGCGGGCGGGGCGCCGCGGCCCCCGGAGGTCCCGCCGAAAACGGGCGCGCGGCTCGCGGACTTCGCTTCCACGGCGGCGGTGGAAGCGATGGTCGCCGGGCCGGTCGTGCCGTTGCCGGTGTTCGTCCACGTCCCTGCGTACGTGCCGGCATACAGGGAGGCGTCGAATGAATCGTCCTCGTCGTCGCCGCAGGCAGACGCCAGCAGCGCGAGGACAGGGACGAACAGGACCAGATTCCGGACCTTCATGGGGTTCCCTCCTCCAGGGTGTTGGATGAAGCGGGTCGCTCTGTGGTCTGCCTGCCCCGGGCAGCGACCCAGATCCAGGCTGCCATGGCACCGAGCAGGGCTCCGAAGATGGGGTCGAACCAGCCGAACGCGGCGATTGGCAGGTCCTTCAGTGTCCGCAGGTCCGGTGCGCCGCCCTGCCGGATCGCGAGCCGGTCCTCGTAGCGGTCGAGGATCTCGGGCATCTGCGCGAGCCCTGCCGCCGTCTCGGGAAACTCCCGCTCGATCGTGTCGATGAACTGCGCCTCGGTGAGACCGAGCGAGGCCGCCATGTCGGGTATCAGCTCCGTCCGAAGCTCCTTCTCGCCGGCGTTCGCGGTCTGGATGGCGTTCTCGGTCCGCGTCACCACCGCTTCGCCCGGGTTGAGCGAATCGAGGACTTCCTGGGCCGCGGCCGACTTCTGGGGGATGCGCAGTGCCAGCGGGAGCGCCACCAGGACAATCGCCGCGCCCGCAATGGGCACGACGGCCAGCAGCCGACGGCCCCGTGCCACCAGCAGCGCCGCGCCGCCGAGGGCTCCCGCCAGGGCGATCGAAACGATTCCGCCCGACCAGCCCGGCGCCCCGGAGATGGGAACCGAGTCGGCCTCCTCGAAGTTCGACTGCTGGCGTTCCAGGTTCTCGAGCGAGGACTGCGCGAATGGCACGATCTCATCGACCTCGGCCAGCAGCTTCCCCGCATCCAGGTAGCGCGACGCGATCTCCGCCTCGAGCTGCGCGGGCGTGCCCCCGAGCGCATCGGCGACCGCCGGCAGGACCTCGTCCCGGACGCCGGCGAAGGTATCGCGCGCGGTCTCGAAGTCGCTCCGGTGCTGGGCGAGGCCCTCGTCGGTCATCTCAGGCTGGACCAGGTCGACCACGTTCTGGGCCGTTCGGCCCACCCAGAGTTCACCCAGGCCGGCCAGGAAGAGCAGCGTCGCGAGGATGCCGAGCACCCACGCCTGCAATCGCGAGTTCGAGTCGTTCATGCGCGCACACTACCCGTGAACACGGTTTTGCACTCGGCCTCAGGCGTCGTCGTCCTCCTCTTCTTCCTCGTCCTCTTCCTCGTCCTGCGCCGTGGAGCGGCGCGCCGCGTCGAGTCCGAGGACCTCCGAGCCGAAGTCGAGGTCCTCCGGGTTGCCGCCGCGCGAGGGTCCGGTGAATGCGCTGCCCTCGAGTGGGTCGATGTCCCCGCCGCTGGGCAGCGGCCCGCTGTGGCCGGACCCGAGTACGCGGTTCTCGTTGGGCTGGCCGATGAGCGAGTCGTTGTCGTTCACGACGTCGGCAATCGGGCCGGCTGCCCCCGCCGTCGTCGAATCCTCCTGGGGATCGATGTCGCCGCCGATGTTGGGGCGGATGCCGAGCGCGTCGCGCACAGACTGGCGGAAGGCGATCTCGGCTTCCGTCGGCAGGCCGCCCTCGCCGTCCGGGCCGGGGTCGCCCACCCCGCCGCCTTTCCGGGCCTGCGCCTCGTCCGCCTGCCGCTCGACCGCGCCCCACTCTTCCTGGTAGTCCGATTCGGCCAGCGCCTCACCGATGCCGCCGCCGAAAAGGAGCTTTCCGAGGTTCGGACGTTCAGCCCCGTCATCTCCCTTAGCCGCATCGCTGCGCCCGAAGTCCCGGGACGTAGTGGTATCGAGCGCGGCCTGGTCCTTGACTCCTTCGTGCACGTGGGACGCTTCCACTACCTCGCCGGTCTTGTTGTCCCAGTAGTACTTCTCACCGAGCTTGCCGGTGTTTATCGGCGAGACATCCGTCGATTTCCCGGCGTTTGGATCGGCAGGCTTCTCGCCGTACACCTCGCGCATGGCGCGACCGAGCGGTGAGTTCGCATCAACTCCATCACCTTTCTCAACGCTGGGGCTTGTCGCCACCGTGTTGAGATCGCTGATCAGCCCTTCTGAAATGGCAATCTCGTGTTCGAGGCCGGCCATCCTGTTTCCGAACTGGCCGACACCACCCGAAAGAAGCTGGTCGACCACCTCCGCCGCGTGTTCCTGGCCGCCATCCGTCCCGCCCCCGAAGAGGTCCGGGCGTTCCTGATCGAGCCGGGCGCGAGCCGGCGCGCCCGCTTCCACCGGAGTCGATTCCGTTCCGGCGGCGGCCTCGAAAACGTCGGTGGGCATCCGCAGGTCGGGGCGAGCGTCAGCGATTTTCGCGAAAGCGTCGTTGGCCGCGGCGTCGAGCTCCGCAGTCGAAGAGTCGCTGCCCGGGGCGGCCCGGCGGTCGCGCGCGTCGTTGACCACCTCCGGGCCGGTCTTCACGCCGCTGTCGTTGGACTGCTGGCCGGGGGTCGAAGGTTCCGTCCGGGCGCCCGGCTCGGTGCCGGGAGCACTGACCTTGAATGACTCCTCGGTGGAACGCACCTTCAGGTTCTCGGCCGCGGCCTGAACGGCTGAGGGTGCCGCCTCCGCGACGGCGGTTGCCGGCTCGGGCTTGGGTTCGGGCGGGGGCGCCTGCTTTGGCGCGGCCTGCCTGATGAGCGGATTCCTGAACTTGAGAGCCATGGTGCGGCACCTCGGCGATCGGTTGATGGCGCAGGCTCTTGCTTACGCATGCCACATGGCAATACCTGGATGGTTACGCTGTGTATCCGCGGCGGTGCTATAGTCCGCCGAAATTCACGGAGTTGACCACCGTGGCAGACTGGCCGACCCTCCTAAGACGGCTGCGGGACAAGGAAGGGCTAACCCGCGAGGACGTCGCGAAGCGCGCATCCATCGCCCCGGCCACCATCAAAGCCTACGAACTCGGGCTCCGGCATCCCTCCCGGGACCTCCTCGTCTCCGTCCTGGATGCGCTCAAGGCCGACTTGCTCACGCGGAACCAGGTGCTGACCGGCGCCGGTTTCGTCCCCGACGACCGGACGCATTCGGAGCGCCTCGAGAATGAGTGGTTCACCTTCGATGAGGCGGTGAAGGAGATGGAGCGCTCTCCCTTCCCTTCCCACCTCAACAACGAAACGATGGATGTCGTCGCGGCGAACATCAGGATGCAGCGCGTCTGGGAGGTCGACCTCCGCTTCGACAACACGGGCCCGTTCGAACTGAACTTCCTCAGCATGTTGAGCGCCCCGAGGGTTGCGGGCCGCATCCAGAACTGGGACGAGGCCATCTCGACGGCGCTCTCGATCCTGAAGGGCCACTACGGCGGTGATTCCGCCATTCAAAGCGAGATGAACCCCTACTTCGCGGCCGCCATCCAGCACTTCCTCCAGGGCGAACCGGAGTATGTCCAGCGCTTCCTCCAGATCTGGACGACGGTCGAACCGCGCCAGCGGAAGCTTCGTTGGGCCTACCCCGTCGTCTGGCAGCATCCCCTCGCCGGCCGGCTCAGCTTCCACGTCCAGGTGAATCCCGCCGACGCCATCGGCTCGATGACCTTCAACGACTGGATACCGGTGGACGCTGCCACGTGGGCCGGGCTACAGCTCCTTGCCGGGTCCGAAACCGGCGGCCTGCAAACCTATGCTGCAAGCGGAGGACCTCTGCCCGCTGCGTAAACTCTCAGTATCCCGGGCGAATCTCGGCACTTAGCACTTGCTCAGTAATCGCGGAGTTGCGATAACCATTCGCGTCACAGTCTTGTCGCTACGAGTGAGAAGAGACATGCCAAACCCACCCCCCAAGTGTGAACTCCGCGCGCGCCGGCACGATCCGGTCGACCCCTATGCCACCAGCTTCAAGGTCTACACGGACGGGCGGCTCAAGGGCGCCATCCTGCCGATCGAGGAAGAGGATGGGATGCGCTGGGAGAGCATCGAGCTCGACGGCACCGCGAAGCGGTGGCGCTACCGCAACCAGGCGCGCGATTACCTCTGCGGGCTCCCCATCCTCAAGCCGTAGCGGGACCGCACAGTCGCACGCCCGCGCTGCGGCGATGCGGTGCTGTGGTAGGCTCCCGCGCGGAGGCTGCCATGACGTACTCGATCGTCGCCCGCGACCCTGAAACCGGCGCCTTCGGCGTTGGCGTCCAGACGCATCAACCGAGCGTCGGCGCGATTGTGCCGTGGGCGAAGGCGGGAGTCGGCGCCGTCGCCACACAATCGTTCGCGAACATCAATTTCGGGCCGCAGGGCCTCGCGCTCCTCGAAAGCGGCCTCCCCGCCGGGCGGGTGCTCGCCGCCCTTGTCGCCGCTGACACCATGGAGGAGCGGCGCCAGGTGGCGGTCATCGACGATACCGGCACAGCGGCAGTCCACACCGGCCGGGAATGCATCCCGTTCGCCGGACACGTGATCGGTACGGGCTTCTCGACACAGGCGAACATGATGGCGCTCGAAGGAGTGCCCGAGGCGATGGCCGAAGCCTTCTCCGGGGCTTCGGGCCCGCTCGCTGCTAGGATCATGATGGCGCTGGAGGCCGCGCAGCAGGCCGGCGGCGACATCCGCGGCAGCCAGTCGGCGGCGATCCTCGTACGGGACCCAGGCCCGCTGAGCGCAACCTGGGACCTCAGGATCGACAACAGCCGGGACCCGCTGGGCGACCTCCGGGCGCTGCTCAACATCCGGCTCGCCGGGACCGCGCTCGCGGGGAGCCGCATTCCGGATTCGGCATCGCTGACGGCGGCGATGGCCGCGTACGAGGAAGCTTGCCGGCTCGCGTCTTCGGACGAACAGACCTTCTGGTTCGCGGTGAACACGCTGACGCGCATCGGTCAGGAAGGGAAGGCGGAGGAGCTCCTCCGAGACCTGTTCGCCCACTCCCCGCAGTGGCAGGAGTTGCTCATGCGCCTCACGCTCCCCGGGGCGCTGACGCTCAAGCCCCGCTTCGCGCCCGCGCAAGCTCCATAGCGCTGCCGTAGGCGCGAAGCAGCTGTTCGCGGACCGGCGCCGCCCGGTACCGGCTCACCTCGCGAAGCCCCGCTTCGCTCATGGACAGATCGGAAGAGCGTCGTGTAGGGAAAGAGTGTAGATCTCGGTGGTCGC
>CALMIW010000023.1 GCA_937864275.1 uncultured Dehalococcoidia bacterium | reverse complement strand
GTCGACCAGCCAGACCGGGGCGTCACCGAGCAGCAGTTCGAACAAGGCCGCATCGGCCGAGGCCGACTCTTCGCCAACCAGGACGGAACCCGGCAGGAGCGCCAGGAGGGCGTCCGCGAGCCGCTCTTCCATGGCGTCATCCGCGGCGGTCACCACCTCGCCGGGGGACTTCTCGCGGACGTCGCCCGCCTGGAGGTTTCGGAACCGGGGGACGATTTCGAGCAGTGCGGCTTCGCGGATGAGGTTACTGACGCGCTCGGGGTCGGGGAGTCTCACTCCCTGAGGATAGCCCAGTTCCCGCGAGCGAACGGGCGCAGCGTCGAAAATGCCAAATTTCTTCGGGCCGAGCCCTCCAGTTATGCGGAGTGGCTGCCGATACTGAAGGCGGAGTACCAGCTTTATGGCATCGAAAGCCGCTGCGCTAGCCGAACGAAAGCGCGATCTACGCGTCCTCATCGTCGAATCCGACGTTGACGACGTGCGGCGCGTCCGCGACCTGCTCGCAGCGAAGGGCGACTTCGTGATGCACGCGGCGCGGACGATCGACGAAGCCCAGGCGCTCCTCGATGACGGGATGTTCGACGTCGCCCTCGTCGATTCGGCGATCTGGACGAGCGAGGGTAGCGCCCTGGCACGCCACCTGCGCGAGCGGCGGAACGACGTCGCGGTGGTGCTCCTGACGAACGGCGACAACGAGCGCGAAGCCCTGCCGGCGCTGAAGCTCGGCGCCCACGACTTCATCAGCAAGGCCCACATGGAAGAAGGCGGCCAGCTCGTCCTGCGCATCGAGGGTGCGTATGACGAGAATCGCAGTCTCCGCCGGCGCGACACGATGGTGCGCTGGCTGGAGCGCGAGGCGCGCACGGACCACCTGACCGGGCTCTACAACCGCCATGCCTTCGATGAACGGCTGCGCGAAGCCTGCCAGCAGGCACGGGATGCGCGCCGGCCCGTAACCGTCGTGATGGTTGACCTCTGTGGCACGCGCATCGTCAACGACGTCCATGGACACGACGTCGGCGACGACATGATCCGGCGCGCGGCGCTCGCCATCGCGCGGTGCATCCGCGGGGGCGATACCGCGGCCCGGATCGGCGGCGACGACTTCGGGATCATTATCCCGGACGGCGACATCGCCCTGGGCCGACTGATCGCCCGGCGCATCGCCCAGGAAGTGGAACGGCTGAACACGAACGAGTGGTTCGACCAGGTGCCGGTGACGCTGACGTTCGGCGTGGCTACCGGCGTGAGCTGTGAGCCGAGCGAGCTGTTCGCCGCCGCCGATCAGCAACTCAACGACTACAAGTCGGTCCGTCCGATGATCTCGGTGCTGCGAAGGCACGAGGAATCGAACGGCCCGTTCGTGGCCTAAGGGGAAGCCACAGGATGTTCGGGAAGCGCAAGAACCAACCTGCTGATGCCGATCCGGCCGCCTCCCTGGAGGAACTGGAGACCGACCCCGAAACCGGGCTGATGGCGGCTGCGCGCTTCGAAGATGT
>CALMIW010000022.1 GCA_937864275.1 uncultured Dehalococcoidia bacterium | reverse complement strand
ACGACGGCCTGGCTGAAGTACTGGCGGGACCACGACCCATCGCGCGAGACCGGCAGCGTCGACGCGTTCGCCTTCTTCCCGGCGAACTTCAACCGCGCCACCGGCAAGCTTTCGGCGACACCGGTGGAGCCGCCCGCGCCCGGCACGGACAGCGAAGGCCGCCTGACGTTCGGCGGGGCGGGTTCGCTGCCCGGACAGTTCTTCGCTCCTGTCGACATCGAAGCCGACGAGGCCGGCAACCTCTATGTGATCGACTCCGCGACGAAGCGGCTGCAGAAGTTCGACCCGGCCGGCAACTTCCTCGCTTCGGTCGACATCCGGTTGGACTCCACCAACCTGAGCGAACAGTCGCAGCCGTGGGGCCTGGCGATCGCGCCCAGCGGGGAGATCGTCGTCGCCGATACGTTCGGCTGGCGGGTCCGCGTATTCGACAGCGATCTGAAGTCACTCGCGACATTCGGGACGGCGCCGGACACGACGAAAGCCCCAGGGCCGTTCGACCTCTTCGGCCCGCGAGACGCGACCATCGATGCCGCGGGCAACGTGTGGGTGACCGACACGGGCAACGACCGCATCCAGGTGTTCACCCTCAAGGGCGAGTTCGTGAAGTCCATTGGAACGAGCGGAAACGGCGAAGGCCAGTTCGACGAGCCAATCGGCATCGACATCGGCGATGACGGCGCGGTGTATGTCGCCGACATGTACAACAAGCGCGTCCAGGTGTTGAACCCGGATGGCTCGTTCCGCTCCCAGTTCACGGTCGATGGCTGGGGCGGCCAGGACGTGAACGACAAGCCGTACCTCATCGTCCTTTCCGACGGCCGAGTCGCCGTTTCGCTGCCGTCGAGGAACGAGGTCCGCGTCTACAGTGCGAGCGGGGGGCAGTCGGCGATAGTGACAGCCGGCAGCGAACCTATGGCGCGCCCTTATGGGATCGTGCAAACGGCCGATGCTAAGCTCTGGATTGTCGAAGCTGGCAGCGCCCGCGTGCGGCAGTTCCCCATCCCCTAACGTCAGGCGGTCAGCCCTTTGCTTCGTTCAGTCCGCTTCTGGGCGAGTTTCGCGATCAGCGCGGTCCTCATCGCGCTGTTCCTTCGCGCCACCCACCCGAGGGAACTTGGCGACGCCTTCGCCGCAGCCGACTACCGCTGGCTCGTTCCCGGGATAGCGGTGCTGTTCGTCGCCATCTGCGCGCGCTGCGTCCGCTGGTCGATCCTGATGCGGCCCGTCGCGCCCCTGAGCCCGCAGCGGCTCTTCCCCTACGCCATCATCGGGTACATGGCCAACAACCTGCTCCCGGCGCGCGCGGGCGAGGTCGTCCGCGCGGTGATCCTCGGGGAACGCGAGAACGTCTCGCGCATGGGGACGTTCGGGACCATCGCGGTCGAGCGCCTGTTCGATGGCTGCACGCTCGTGCTCATGCTGCTCATCGCGGGGTCGTTCGTCGGCTTCGATGACAGCCGCCTGCGCGCGATCGCCTGGGCATCCACAATCTTCTTCCTTGCGGCGCTCGTTGCCTTCTACGTGCTGACGCTGAACGAGGAGCGGGCGAAGCGGGTGATTCACTACTTCCTCCGCATCCTCCCGGACCGATTCGAACACGTCGTCGTCGACATTGCCGACAGCCTCGTCTCGAGCCTGCGCTCCGTGCACGAACCGCGGTCGCTCCTCCTCGTATCGTTGTTCAGCGGCGTGGCCTGGACCATCGAAGCGGGCGCCTACGCCGTCATCGGCCAGGGCTTCGACTTGAACGTAAGCTTCGCCCACTACTGCCTGCTGTTGTCGGCGGCCAACCTCGCCATCATCATCCCCACCTTCTTCGGAGGCACCGGCCCGTTCGAATGGGCGGCGAAGCTGGTGCTCGTCGGGGCGGGCGTTGCCGACAGCGTGGCCGGCGCCTATTCGATCGTCGCCCACGCCGTCATCCTCATCCCGACGACGATCCTGGGGCTCATCCTCCTCTGGACCTTCGGGATCTCCTTCCGCAGGATCGCGCGAGTCGACGCGGAACGGGTGCCGCAGCAATGAAGGTTGGGATTGTCGGGGCAGGCGTGGCCGGACTGGCGGCGGCGAAGGTGCTCAGCGAGCGGGGCGACCAGGTAACCATTTTCGAGGGCCGCCACGAAGTCGGCGGGTAGGTGGTCACCTTCCCGGTCGGCGGAGAGCCGCTCGAATGCTTCTACCATCACATTTACACGAACGACACGGCGGTCGTGCGCTACATTGAGGACCTCGGACTGGGTGAGCACCTCGAGTGGGTCCAGCCGAAGAACGCGCACTTCGTGAAGCGCCGGATGTATCCGTTCGTCACGCCGATGGACCTGCTGAAGTTCACAGCCATCCCGTTCACCAGCCGGGTGCGCCTCGGGCTTGCCGCGGTCTGGCTGAGGCGGCAGAAGGACGGCGTGAAGCGCTACGAGGGCGTCACGGCCCGCTCGTGGATGGAGCGCGCCGTGGGCAAGAAGGCGTTCGCGGCCTTCTGGGGACCGCTGCTCAAGGGCAAGTTCGCCGACCAGGCGGACAACGTGAGCATGGTCTGGCTCTGGAACAAGATCTACCTGCGCTTCGCCAGCCGGAAGGGCTCCGGCGCGAGCGAATCGCTGGGGTACCTCCACGGCTCGTTCCGGCGCTATTACATGGCCCTGGCCGACCGCCTGACCGAACGCGGGGTCGATATCCGCCTGAATACGAATGTTGACGAAGTGGTCATCTCCGGGGGGACCGTCACCGGTATCCGGGCCGGCGGCGAGCTCCATGAGTTCGACCAGGTGCTGATGACCACGCCGAACATCATCACCAGCCGCATCTGCCCCGACCTCCCGGCCGACTACAAAGCCATCCTGGACCGGGTGCGCTACCAGTGGGCCACCTGCCTCATCCTCGCGCTCGACCGGCCGCTCACGCCGTACTACTGGCTCTCCATCGGCGACGACCTGCCGTTCGTCGCCTGCATCGAACACACGAACTTCCTGCCGAAGGAACGCTACGGCGGTAACCACATCGTCTACCTCTCGAACTACACGGCCCCGGGCCACCCGGTTCTCGAGATGAACGCCGACGAGGTCTTCCAGTCGTACCTCGAGGGCATCAAGGCGCTGAACCCGAAGTTCGACCCGTCGTGGGTGAAGGACAAGTGGTTCTTCAAGGACCCGGGCGGGCAACCGGTCATCACGACGTACTACTCCCGTTCGATCCCGGAGATGCGCACGGGGATCGACGGGTTGTACCTTTCGAACACGACGCAGGTGTACCCGGAGGACCGCGGCCAGAACTACAGCCTCATCCTCGGAGAGAAGGTGGCCGCGCTGATGGACGAGGACGGCAAGAAGCTGGCCGGAGCGCGAGGCGCGGGGATCTAGCCAGGCTTGCGATACAACGCCCTCACAATCATGAGCTTGCCGCCCATGATCGCCTTCGCGATGTTCGCGATGCGCGGCGCCAGGTCCTCGCCGAGGACCACCTGGAGCGAGTAGTCGCCCGTCATCTGCTGCTGAGCCATCTGCATAACCGACTCCTGGGTCGTATCGACCCAGCTGTCCTCGACGAGGCCCGCCCGGTTGAGGAAGCCGCGCGTTTCGTCTTCGTCGTAAAGGAAGTTGATATCCGGCGTCCGCGCCCATGGCAACGGATAGTCCAGTTCCGCGCCGCGTGTTCGCAGAAGGATATCGAAGAAGGCGAGCCTGCCACCGGGCTTCAGAACACGGGCGGCCTCGTTGTAGAAGGTCTGCCGGTCGTTGATGTTCATCACCGCGTGCTGGGTCCAGGCGACGTCGAAGGTGGCATCGGGGAAGGGCAGAGCCAGTGCGTCGCCAGCTTCGAAGCGGACCCTGCCATCGAGCCCGCAGCATTCCGTGAGCACGCGCGCCGCTTCCACGAACTCCGGCGACAGGTCGATGCCGGTGACATCGCATCCGAATTCCGCGGCCAGCACGCGGGAAGGGCCGCCGAGGCCGCTGCCGAGGTCCACCACCTTCTCGCCGGGCCTGAGGCCGGCGTACTCGGCGAGCGCGCGTGTCGAGATGAGCCCGCCGCTGTGGAACTCATCGACAGGCCCCAGGGCCGCCGGGGTGAGGGCTGTAATACCGGCCGCCGCCGCGGCATCCAGGACACGCTGCGCGAGGTTTTCCGCCCGGTAGTGGTCCTTCACGCCCTGTGTTTCCGCTGCCATACCGACACCTCCCGATTGCGCGCATCCTGCCCCGAACGTGTACAAGGGCACAAGGGGATGCGGAGTGTCCTCAGCGGAATTGCGCATCGCCGAACCAGGAATCTCGAACCTCGTCGAGGGAAATCGCGAGTTTAACCCGGTCATTCCTTTCTACCATTTCTGGCTTGACAGATGATTCGCCACACGTTCACGATGCCCTTGCCCCCCCCGAGACGGAGGGCGGAGGAGAGCGATGACAATCCAGGGTCTTGAACAGTTGCAGGCGCTGCGCGAACACCACCTGCCGAACATGCACCCGGCACTCAAACGGGCGCTGCTCCTGAAGTTCGACGGTGAGGAGAACCGCGCCATCGCGGAACGCGAGCACGTGAGCGAGGCGACGATCAAGCAACGGCTCTCGACCGCCAGCGCCGAGATCGCGATGTGCCTTGTGCGTGGCGACCGGGTCACGGGCGAGATGCGGGGAGGCTGGACCAACGCCCACCTCGAGTGCTGCCTCGGCGATGCGCTCGCCCAGATCGAACGGGAGGCGGGATGACTAGCCGGACGGCCAAAAGTCTAGCCAGAAGTCTAACCGGGAGGTTATGGCGGGACACCATTCGCCCATGCACGATGGCGCCGCCTGCCGCGATAGGAGGGACTGCAGCCCTGGCAGGTGACGACTGGCAGGTGTTGGCCGCTTGCCGATTGAAAGGTACATCGAAGTGAAACAAATGATACGGCGAGTCCTGATCCCTGGATTCGCCACTTTGTCGCTGTTGGCGACCGCCTCTCCCGCCGCGGCCCACGGGATGTCACTCTCTTACTCCGATGGCTGCACTGGGACCGGGAATTTGGCGGAGTGGTATGCATCGACGGTCTCTGGGTGTAACTATCGGGCGATCGACTGCTATTGGGATCGCGCGCACGGACTCGTCCACAACGGCCCGGGCTGGGTGTACCAGTACAATCCCACGTGTGAGTCCGGTCCAGGCCAGGCCCTAAATCCGACCTACGATGGATGGGTTTACCACAATCTCTGCCACGCCGGCGGCCCCTGCAGCGGTAACTATTGGGCTTACCACAATGACTAGTGCCATCGCCAGAAGGGTTCGCGACGGTTCGGTGCTATCTGGAGAGTGAGCCTGATGCGAGTGTTCGTTTGCTCCCTCGTGTTCTTCATTCTCGTCGCGTGTGGCGGCCGGGACCCCGGCCGCCAATCCAATCACAGCTCAACCTCGACGACTTCAGCGGCATCTTCTTTCGGCAGCGTGCCATCGCAGGAGGATTTTCGGTTCGATCGCTCGCGCCTGCAGGTGGTCCCGAACTTGTCGGACTACCAACGCAAGCTCCTCGATGACGGCGTACTTACTTTTGCGGAATACGAAGCGTCAGTTCTCGCCTACGTGGGCTGTGTGGAAGAGCACGGGGCAGTTGTGGAGCACGTCGCCGGAGACGAGGTAATGGCCGGTCCGGACCTCAACGCGCGTGGCCAGTATCTTTTCCAGACGACGCTGCCTCATCAGCCTGGGAAGCGCGCGACGCTCGGCGAGCTACGTGCGATCGAATCTCAGTGCGGCACCGAGTTCTTCGACGTGGTAGTCCAGCTCTGGGCCGAGCACGTGGCTCCGAGTGAGACGGAACTCGTTGCGGCCCGTGACGCGCTCGGAGAATGCCTGCGCGAGGCTGGAGTGGACATACCAGAGCACCCGAGCCCCACAGACTTCGGTCCGGTGGCGCAGTCGCTTGAATATCGAGACTGCTCTCGGGAGGTGTCCGAGGACTTCGGGATCCCCGGTTTCGGCGGTTGACGATGGACGACGCTCTTTGGGTCCATCTCACGTTTTGAAGCTCCTGGCGCTTCTCGGTGCGCTTGGCGTCCTGCCGCTACTTGCGGGAGGAGGGCTGTTCTTGCTCGATGACGACCTCAACGAGAGCGAGCGGACGGAGCAACCCG
>CALMIW010000021.1 GCA_937864275.1 uncultured Dehalococcoidia bacterium | reverse complement strand
TCTCTCCGGCGGCACGTTCGGTCACACAGCGCGTCAGCAGCACGTCCGGCGCGCCTTTCGTGACGATCACCAGCCGGCCCTGCCGTTCAGCATCAGCGTGCAAGGTGCTCATCAGCTTCCGCTCGGACGTGAACGGCGCCTCGCCCACCCGGTCGAACCGTGCCAGGCGGGTGTCGGTGAGGCCGAGCTTCATCTCAGCGACCAGGAAGGCGCCATCCGTCGGGTCGCCGCGTACCTTCCACTCTTCGCCTGCCTGTTCGAGCACGGCGTCGTTCGCCAGCCCGCCCCCGCCAAGGACCGCGAGGACCTCGTCTCGCAGTGCTGCGTCGCCCTCTCCGAGGGGCCGATCCGCGAAGATCGCCTCGCCCTCCGGGCGGTAGCCCGTGCCGGTCAGCGTCACCACGCCCGAGGGAGTCACCACGGTCCGGACAGTCATCTCATTTCGCGTCAGCGTGCCCGTCTTGTCGGAGCAGATCGCCGAAGCCGAACCAAGCGACTCCACCGACGAAAGCTTCTTGACGATCGCCTTCTGCCGCGCCATCCGCTGGACACCGAGGGCGAGGATCACAGAAAGCACCGCCGGCAGCCCTTCCGGCACCGCCGCGACCGCCAGCGAGACACCTACGAGGAGCACATCGACGACGTCTCCCGCCGTATCGATGTCCGACGTCAGGAGGATCGCCAGCACCACCACGATGGCGATGACGATCACCGCGATGGCGAGGAACCTGCCGATCAGCCGGACTTCGCGCTGGAGCGGCGTCGCCTCGTCTTTCGTCTGCGCGAGGAGGCGCGCGATCTTCCCGATCTCGGTGTGCATGCCGGTAGCAGTCACCAGCGCCCGGCCCCGTCCGCTCACCACCGCTGTGCCGCCGAACACCATGTTCAAGCGGTCGCCGAGGGCAATCGTGCCCTCCAGCCTGCGGGCGTCCTTGAGCACGGCCTCGCTTTCGCCGGTGAGCGAGGCCTCGGCGACCTTCAGCGAAGCCGCCTCGAGCAACCGGCCATCGGCCGGGACCGCGTCTCCTTCCTCCAGTACCAACACGTCCCCGGGCACCACTTCCGATGCCGGGAGCGAACGGGTGGCGCCACCGCGCACAACGGTCGCCATCGGCGCGGCCATCTTCTGGAGGGCCGCAACGGCCTGTTCCGCGCGCGCCTCCTGGAGAAACCCGAGCACGCCGTTCGCCAGGACGATCACCGCGATCACGAAGACCTCGATCGGCCAGCCTTCCGCGCCTTCGACAAACCACGCCGCAAGCGAAATACCGACCGCCGCGGCGAGCAGGTAGGTCAGCGGGTCCTGGAACTGCGACAACAGCTTCCGCCAGGCCGGCACCGGGGGCTGCACAGCCAGTTCGTTCTTCCCGAACCGCCCGATGCGGCCCACGGCCTCGGCCTCGGCGAGGCCCCCCGCGGCATCCGTCCCCAGCGCGCGAGCGGCCTCGTCGGACGCGATGAGCCACGGTTCCACGGGCACCATGGGCTCCGACGGGTGAGCTATCGACGGCACGTCCCCACTGTAGCGCGAGACTTCGCCAGACGGACCGCGGCCGCGCGCCGCGAACTGAGGGGAGCCCTACCCTTCGACGGGTACGCCCCCGAATTGCCCCACTCCGTCCAGGAGCCGTCGTAGTTGCGGACGTTCGAGTAGCCCAGCAGGTTCGTGAGCACGAACC
>CALMIW010000020.1 GCA_937864275.1 uncultured Dehalococcoidia bacterium | reverse complement strand
GACCGAGGCGTAGTCGTCCTTGTACTTGATGGCCAGCGCCCAGAAGTGCGGCGGCGTCCAGAAGAAGATGATCGCGAACATCACCCAGGCCGCGAGGCTGACGTCCCCGGTCACGGCAGCCCAGCCGACCATCGGTGGGAACGCCCCTGCGGCGCCGCCGATCACGATGTTTTGCGGGGTGCGCCGCTTGAGCCACGCGGTGTAGATCAGCACGTAGAAGAGCAGTGCCGAGAGAGCCAGGACGGCCGCCATCAGGGTCGTGGTCGCCCAGAGGAAGCCGAACGCGATGACTCCGAGCGAGATGCCGAACGCGAGCCCGTGCGAGGGCTCGATGGCGCCGGTGACGAGCGGCCGGGTCTGCGTCCGGCGCATGATCCCGTCGATGTCGCGGTCGTACCAGCAGTTGATGGCATTCGCCCCGCCCGCCGAAAGCGACCCGCCGATGAGCGTCGCCAGGATGAGCCACGGCGACGGCCAGCCCCGTTCTGCAACCACCATCGCCGGTACCGTCGTGATCAGCAGGAGCACGATGATCCGCGGCTTCGTCAGCGAAATGTAGTTGCGGATAGTGGTGCCGATGTCGGGCCGGGCAAGGGCCATGGCTTCAGCGGTCATGCGGGTGCTCCGGCTTTCCTCAGCGGCGTTGGGACGCGGGCAAGTGCCGGCGCATAGTACGTCAGCGCGACCGCTACAGAGAGCGTAAACCAGATCGTGGCCGCGATCACCGTGTGGGAGATGGTCAGGGGATCCGGGAACGTCCACCAGACGTTCAGCGCGCCGACGATGACCTGCGCGGTGTACAGCACGCCTACCAGCACCGCCACGGGCGCCGCCCAGCGCACTTCGGCCCGCCGTCGCCACGCGGCGATCACCAGGGGCACGATCAGGAACACGAACGCCCCGGCCAGGTAGCGGTGCAGCATGTGCACGATTTCATGGTCGTCGGATGCAGGAAGGACCGAGCCGTTGCAGAGCGGCCAGCCTTCGCACGCTGTCGCCGCACCGCTCTCCGTCATATATCCGCCGATCCAGAGCACGGCCGCCAGCCAGATGATGGATGCGAGCGCGAGCTTGCCGATCGGGGCCGCCGCGGGCAGCCGCTCCCGGAACGCCTTGCTCCGCGACGGGTCTTCTTTGTACATCGCAACCGCCACCGCGATCTCGCAGCTGAGGACGATCATCGCCGTCAGCAGGTGCGTGGCGACGATCTCCGGCGGCAGTTCCCGGACGACGGTGATCGCACCGAGGATGCCCTGGAAGCCGACCAGTGGCACCGTCAGCGTTGCCACCCAGACGATGAAGGGGACGTGGAGGTAGAACTTCCATGCGCAAATCGCCACGCCGATGACCATGAAGCCGACGATCATCGCCACGAAGCGGTGGGAGAACTCGATCCAGGCCGTCTTGTGCCCGGGCGGGACAGCCCCACCGTGACAGAGTGGCCAGTCCGGACAGCCAAGGCCCGAACCAGTGGCGCGAACCAGCACGCCAACGCCGACGAGGACGAGAGTGAAGAGCCCGGTCGCAACCGCGAGACGCATGGCAAAAGTCATCGCGAGGTGGTCTGTGCCTTTCCGGCGGAGGCGCCAGTACGTGCTCTACCGGTCAGGCGGTCCCACGCCTTCCCGCGCTTCCACTCGAAAGGTTGCCATCGGCGGGTTGGGAGGGCAAGGCGGAAGCGGTTGAGGGAAAGAACCGGGCTGGGCAGCGCTCGTTTACTCAGATTCGGCCAGCGGGACAGCGACGCGGACAGTTGTCCCCATCCCGGGGAGGGAGAGCGAGGTGAGCTGAGCGCCCAGCCGCTCGGCACGGCTGCGCATCGTGATGGTGCCCAATCCCGAACGGGCGTTGAACTGGTCGTACCCGGCGCCGTTGTCCTGGATGGTGAGCGCGATCTCCCCGGACGTCTGGCGGAGGTCTATCGCGATCTTGGTCGGTGACCCATGCCGGACCGCGTTGCTGACGGCCTCGCGTGCGATGAAGAGCAGGTCGGTAGCCGCCCGCGGGGTCAACTCGTTTAGCGCGGGAGCGGTGATGTTCAGGATCACGTCGATGCCGGGCGGGACGAGCTGGCGAGCGATATGGCCGAGGTCGCGGCCGAGTTCGGGCGATTCCGCCGGCTCAGCCGACTCAAGCGCGTGGATGTAGCCCCGGATGTCGGAGATGATCTCACCGATGCCCGCGATCCCCGACTTCATCGTCTCGCGGAGCTGTTCGGCAGTCGCCCGTTCATCGCCGGCGACGAGGTCCAGCTCTAACCCCAGTGCGTAAAGGGACTGGATTGTGCCGTCGTGCAGGTCCTGCGCGATGACGACGCGTTCTTCGAGCATCGACATCCGGCTGGACCGCTCGTAAACGATCGCGTTCGAAACGGCCACCGCCGTTTCCATTGCGAGCATCGCGGCGGCGAATTCGTCGAGGTCGTCGAAGGGCGGAGCGCCGGCGATGCGCGTCATGTAGAAGGATCCGATCGTCTCTCCGGCCGCGACGATCGGCACACCCAGGAAGGCGCGCATGTCGGGGTGCCCCTCAGGCCAGCCGGTGAACCGCTCGTGCTGGGTAAGGTCCCGCAGCCGGAGTGGGCGGTCGTTGCCGGGCAGTGCTCCCAGGAGGCCTCGGCCGACGGGCGGCGACCCAAGACGCTGCGCGACCTCGGCCGGCATGCCGGTGTAGATGAACCGCTCCAGGCGACCGCCGTCCGCGAAGAT
>CALMIW010000019.1 GCA_937864275.1 uncultured Dehalococcoidia bacterium | reverse complement strand
TCGGCAAGCGTGCGGGTGATTGGACCGAAGCCCGGGTGAGGGTGTTCGACCGCAACACGCGGCGCCGGGGTCCAGTCCGCCGGCGACTGAACCGCATCAGCCACCGGGTGGCCAGGCGCGTCATCGGCACAGCGCCGATCATTGGGTACGGCCCGCTGGTTGAGGGCTACCTGCGCGCGATCGACCGGATCGCGATGGTCGAGACCGCCGACGTCGCCGTGATCGGGACGGGCTACGCATCGAAAAGCGCGCGCGAGAACAACCCCGACGTGGACACGATCAAGGCGCGCTTCGACCGCGAGATAGCTGAAGCGGCACGCCGCAAGCACCTGGGCTGGGTCGATTCCGCCGCGATCACCCGCGAAAGCGCCAACCCCGAGGCGACGTTCCTGGACCAACTCCACAAGGGACAGGAGTGGCACGACGGTCTCGCCGCGAGGATCGTCGCGGCGCTGCTGCGCGAGTGACTTACCAGTCGTCCCAGTCGTACGTCCTGCCGGGCCGTTGCGCGCGCTGGATGAGAGTGTCCGGGTCATCGAGTTCGTGCGGGCTGATCCGTCGCCCCACGAGCGCCTCGATGCGGGCGTAGAAGAGCTCTTCGGGCACCGAGCGGTTGGCGAGCAGCCAGCGTTCCAGCTCCTCGATCCGTGTCGTCATGGAGAGGTCCCGCGCATCGGGCGCCTCGGCCAGGAAGCGCAGGCAGTACCCGCAGCCGCGCTCATCGACGATGGGCACGAGGTGGATATCGCACTCCAGCTGGCGGCGGAGCCTGGCCATGCCCACGATTGTATCGGCAGGGGCAAGAAGCGAGCCGTTCGACAAGCCCGCCCCCGCGCTCGAAAATCGAACGCCATGAGCAAGAAGAAAGACAAGAAGAAGCAGAAGCGCCAGAAGGCGGAACTGGCCGCTCCGGCCGCCGCGAAACCGGCGCCGCCGATCGGTTCGGCCCAGCAGGAGGCGCCGCCTCCGATCGAGGGTCCGGCCCGGGCCATGGTCATCGTTGCCCACCCGGATGACGCCGAATTCATCTGCGGCGGGACCGTCGCAAAGTGGTGCAAGGAAGGCTGGAACGTCTACTACGTCCTCGTTACCGGCGGAGACAAGGGCACGCACGACGACCCGATGCACCCGGAGAAGCTCGCTGCCATCCGCGAGGAGGAGCAGCGCGCCGCCTGCCGCCTGCTCGGCGTGAAGGAGTGCATCCTGCTCGGCTACCCCGACGGGTTCACGAGCGAGAGTGCCGAACTGCGCGGGCAGATCGTCCGGCTGTTGCGCCTCTACCGGCCCGACGTCGTCATCACGTGGGACGCATTCCGGGGGACGTTCAACCATCGCGACCACCGCAACGTCGGCCAGGCGACGATGGATGCCATCTACCCGATCGTGCGCGACCGGCTGTTCTACCAGCGCGACGAGGAAGACGGGCTCCCTTCGCACCAGGTGAACGAGGTGCTGCTCGCCGGGGCCGCCGACGGCGACTACGCCGTGGACATAACGGACGTCTGGGAGACGAAGGTGGACGCCATTCTCTGCCACACCAGCCAGATTGGCGGCCGCACGAAGGAGGCGTTCCTGAAGGAGCGCGCCGAACGCGAAGCGAAGGACCCCGGCAAGCCGATCGAGGAGCGGTTCCGCCGCTGGAGCATCCGCAGGCCCCAGCGCCCGAAGCCGGAGGACGAGAAGAAGGACGAGGCTGCTGTCGTCGCCAAGGCGAAACCGCAGCACGTCGCGTAGCCGCCCGGCACCCCGCGGCGATACGGCGTAGGATTCGCGGCATCAATTTCCCCGGCCGAACCAACGGCGCGGGAGGGGTGGCGCATGGCTTACGAAAACCTGATCTACGACAAGCAGGACCACATCGCGGTGGTCACGCTGAACCGGCCTGAGCGCCTGAACGCGCTCAGCCGGGCACTGCAACTCGAGATCGTGGATGTCTGCAACGAGATCAAGAACGACGACGACGCCTGGGCGGTGATTTTCACCGGCGCCGGGCGGGGGTTCTGCTCGGGCGCCGACATCAGCGGGCCGCGGCCCGAGGGCGAGCCGAAGACGCCCCCGCAAAACACCCTCCTCGACGAGTTCCACTGGGTGGGCGACCAGGCGAAGGCTGTCTATCACCTGGACAAGCCGACGATTGGGGCGATGAACGGCGTCTGCGCCGGTGCCGGCATGAGTCTCGCGCTATCGTGCGACCTCCGTGTCGGTTCCGAGAACGCGCGCTTCCGCAGCGTCTTCCTCGAACGGAACCTCTCTCCCGATTCGGGCATGAGCTGGTTCCTGACGAGGATCCTCGGCTACAGCCGGGCCATCGACCTCATCCTTACCAGCCGCGACGTGGCTGCGGAGGAGGCGTACCGCCTCGGCCTGCTGGATAGGCTGGTGGCGCACGACCGGCTGATGGAGGAATCGCTGGCATTGGCCCATCAGATCACGCAGTGGCCGCCGGTCGCCGTGCGCGCCGCCAAGCGCGTGACCCAGCAGAACCTGGACAAGAACCTTGATGACGGGCTGCGGAACGAGGCCTACCACCTCGAATACGGGCGCAAGGCGAAGAACGACGCCCGCGAGGCGCTGGCGGCGCGCATGGAAAAGCGAACGCCGAAGTACACCGGGACGTAGGCCTTCCGGCGTCCCTCTGTTCCTTCCACTCCTCTTTTCCATCGGGGGCCGGGCATGGTGTTTGCGAAATTGCTGGTGGCGAACCGCGGCGAAATCGCCGTCCGGGTGATCCGGACTGCGCATGAAATGGGCATCCGCACGGTCGCCATCTATTCGGCGGATGACGCCCTCGCGCCGCATGTGCGCCTTGCCGACGAGTCGATCGCGCTGGCCGGCGAAGGCGCGGCCCCGTACCTGGACATCCCCGGCGTGGTCGCCACGGCGAAAGCAGCGGGCTGCGACGCGCTGCACCCGGGATACGGGCTCCTGAGCGAGAACGCGGCGTTCGCGGAGGCCTGCCAGCATGCCGGGATTGTCTTCGTAGGCCCCCCGGTCGAATCGCTGCGGATGATGGGCGACAAGGTGCGCGCGCGTGCGGCGGCAGGCGCGGCCGGCCTGCCGGTCCTTCGCGGCGAACCGGTGGCGAACATCGAGGATGCCGCGGCGTTCATGGCAAGCCTCGCTCCCGGCGCCACCATGCTGCTTAAGGCGGTGGCGGGCGGCGGCGGCCGTGGCCGGCGGGGCATCCAGGCTCCCGCCGACATCGAGAAGGCGTTCCCGCGCGCCGAGTCCGAAGCGCGGGCCTCGTTCGGCGACGGCCGGCTCTACGCGGAG
>CALMIW010000018.1 GCA_937864275.1 uncultured Dehalococcoidia bacterium | reverse complement strand
GAATGCACCCGTCCCGTCGTCTCGCCAAAGGTCCCGTCGAAGGACGTCCCGTCGAGCCCTCGGTCCGTGATCTCGCCCCGGCGGAGGATGGCGGCGTCCGCCTCACCAAAGGTGATGACCGAGCAGGCGAGCTCGGACGCCACCACCGCCACGCGCGGGTCGTCGATGTTGAGGATGGCCGTCCCCGTGCGCGGCAGCGCGCGGGCGAGGCTCAGCTTCTCGGCGGCGATCGCTTCGATGCTGCCGAGCTTCGAGACGTGCGTCAGCCCGATATTGAGTACAGCGCCGACAACCGGCTCCGCGATCGCGCAGAGCTCGGCGATCTCACCCGGGCTATCCATCGCCAGTTCCAGCACCGAAACCTCGTGGTCCCGGCGGAGGCTCATCAGCGCGAGGGGCAGCCCTTCGCGGCTGTTCAGGTTCCCCGGGCTGAAGTGCGTGCGGAAGCGCTGCGAGAGCACGGCCGCCGTGAACTCCTTGGCGGTCGTCTTCCCGACCGTTCCGGTAATGCCGACCACCCGTGGCCCACACTCGCGGCGCCAATCGCGTGCAAGTTCGCCGACGGCCCGGGTCACGTCCGGCGCGACTACCACCGTGGCGTTCGGCGCGTCTCCCTCGGGCATGCGCGAACAGACGATCGCGACCGCCCCCGCAGCCAGGGCTTCGGGCACGAATGCGTTGCCGTCCACGTTCTCGCCCGGGAAGGCGGCGAACAGGTCGCCCGGCTCCACCTTCCGCGAATCGGCCGCTCCGCCGATAACCTCGGCGGGTGCGCCTTCGAAAACGGAGTAGCCGCGATTGCGCATCGCGGCTGCCACGTAAGCGGTCGTGAGGTTCGCGGTCATCGGTGCACCGCCGAAGGGCCCTTCTCCGGCCTCACGCTCAGATAGCGGAGCGCGTCGTCGGTGAACCTCGCGAAGATCGGCCCTCCGGCAACCGTTCCCGTCTTGCCATCGCCATTCTCATCGAGCTTCACAAGAACAAGGATCTTCGGGCTGTCCAACGGCGCAAATCCGATGAAGGAGACGATCTGCGTTTCGTCGTAGGTGCCCCACACGGGCACGTTCGCCGTCCCGGACTTGCCGCCCGCCGTGTAGCGCGAAGGGTTGCGGCCCCAGCCGTCCGGGTCCTGGCTCACCACTTCGCCCAGCATCTGCCGGATCGTGTCGCTCGTTTGCGGCGAGATCGCCCGGCCAACCACCTGCGGCGAGACATCGACGCGCGACCCGTCCGCCTTGATCCGCGCCTTCACCACGTGCGGCGTGATGAGGTTGCCGCCGTTAATCGCCGCCGCCACGGCCTGCATCATCTGCATCGGCGTGACGCTGATCGACTGGCCGAACGACTGCGTGGCCACGTCCACCGGCGAATAGCCTTCGTCCTCCGGGCGGCGGAAGATGCCCGAGGCCTCGCCCTGGAGGTCGACACCCGTCGGCTTGCCGAACCCGAACGCGTCGAGGTACTCCTGGAAGCGCCTGGTGCCCAGGGCCTCCTGCATGAACACCGCACCGGAGTTGATGCTGTTCTGGAGGACGCCGGTCATCGTCTGCTGGCCGTAGGAAGCATCGTCCCAGTTCTTGAGCGGCACCTTTTCGACGTAGACCACGCCCGTGTCGTAGTAGGTGGTCCCTGCCGTCACCACGCCCGCGTCGATCGCCGCCGCCGCGGTGATGATCTTCATCACGCTGCCGGGCTCGTAGAGGTCCGTCACGGCGCGATTCCGGAGGAGCGAAAGGGCGTCGTCGCCGCCCTTCGCGAGGTCTTCCTCGAGCGTGCTGAACTTCAGGCCCGGCGATGTGGCCAGCGCGAGGATCTCGCCGGTCATCGGGTCCATCACGATGATGGAGCCGCCTTTCGCCTTGTGCTCCTTCATGCCGTCGGCCAGGTATTGCTCGGCCATCTCCTGCAGCACGCGGTCGATGGTGAGGACCAGGTCCTCGCCGGGCTTCGGCTGGGTCACGGTGTGCTGGCCGTAGGGGATCGGCTCGCCGGTCGTGTCGCGCTCGTAGATGGCGCGGCCCGGCTGCCCCTGCAGGACTTCGTTGTAGGCGGCTTCGATGCCGGCCAGCCCCGAGTTGTCGGTCCCGGTGAAGCCCAGCACCGAGGCCGCGACATCCCCCTCCGGGTTGATGCGGGACGTGTTCGCGATCGCGATGACGCCCGGGATGTTTTTCTTCAGGATGTCGGTGCCGGTTTCGTAGGAAAGATCGTGGTAGACGCGGGCGTCGAGCGATTCTGTCGTCGCGACGATCTCGCGGAGCGCGGCCGGAGTCGTCTTCAGCAACGGCGCGAGTTCCGCCGCCGCCTTCGCGGCAGTCGCCTCGTCTTTCCAGGCGCGCGCGCTCACGTAGATGTCCCACGTGTTGACGCTGGTCGCGAGGACGCCGCCGTTGCGGTCCAGGATCGTGCCGCGCCGGGCATAGATGGTGTCGTTGCCGAGGAGTTCTTCTTTCGCCTTCGCGGCGTAGTAATCGTGTTCCAGGACCTGGAGATGGACGAGGCGTGCACCGATAACGGCTGCGAAGAGGCCAAACACCGCAGCCGGGAGCCAGACACGGCGGGTGCCATGCGCTCGGTATTGCGCCATCGAACGCGCCTCCAGCCCTTCCGAAGAAGGGCAGCTAGGGCTGCCCTACGGCAGCCAGCCAACGAGCGGCTTCCACCACGGAGAAGACGGCACCGGTTTGGCGCCGCTCTTGGGGAGATACTCCGAAGGAAGTTTCGCCGGCGCGGGGCCGGGCTCGTTCACGGTGACGTAGATGGGATCGGGAACGGGAAGCAGGCCGATTTCCTGCGCCCGCCGGTCGATCCGGGTGATCGAGGTAAGCGAGGCAACCTCGCCCTCGAGCAGGCTGATTTCGCCGATGAGTTGCGCCTCCTGGCGCTCGGATGCCTGGATGTCGAACCCGCGGCTCGTGGCCAGGCTGTTCTGGAGCACCGGCAGAAGCGCGGAGACACCGGCGATGAAGATGGCGAACACCAGCCAGAGGTTGGGCCGGCCGCCGGGGATGGGAAGGGGAAGTCCCCGCCGGGGATGCCCCAGGGGATGATTGATCGCGGCCATGGCTAACCGATCCGTTCTACAGCGCGGAGGACCGCGCTCCGGGCCCGCGGGTTGGCTGCCACTTCCGCCTCGGAGGGGCGGATGGCCTTCCGCGTCAGTTCGCGCAGCGTCGCGGCGTGGCCGCAACGGCATTCAGGGAGGCCCGGAGGGCAGATGCAGTCTGCCGCCTCGCGGCGGAAGAACTGCTTGACGATCCGGTCTTCCAAAGAGTGGAAACTGATGACGGCCAGGCGGCCCCCATGCGAGTTTCCAGAGCCGAGCAGGCTGCAGGCGAGCGGCAGAGCCGTGATGAGGGTGTCGAGTTCCCCATTCACACGGAGCCGGAGCGCCAGGAAGACTTTGGTGGCGGGGTGAATATGGGTTTGTCCCCTGGAACCCCCCACAGCCTGCTCGACAGATCTGGCTAATTCCCACGTCGTCCGCAGCGGCCGGTTCCGCACGATCGCGCGAGCGATTCGGCGGGACTGGCGCTCTTCTCCGAGTTCGAAGAAGAGATCCGCGAGCGACGTTTCATCCCAGGTGTTGACGATCTCCTCGGCGGTGATGCCGCCGGACGATGGGTCCATCCGCATATCGAGCGGGCCTTCGAGCGCGAACGCGAATCCGCGCCGGCCCTCCCCGATCTGGAAGGATGAGATCCCAAGGTCCATCAGGATGCCGTCGACGCCCTGGAAACCCTCCCGCTTCGCCACGTCGGCGAGTTCGCGGAAGTTCGCGTGGACGAATCTGACCCGTCTCCCAAACGGAGCCAACTTCGCACGCGCGAACTCCAACGCCTCGCGGTCCTGGTCGAGACAGAGGAGCCGGCCGGTTTCGCCCATCCGTTCGGCGATGGCGGAACTGTGGCCGCCAAGCCCGGTGGTGCAATCGATATAGACACCGCCCTCCCGCACATCGAGGAGTCGAAGGCTCTCGTTGAGCAGGACGGGGACATGTACGGGAGTTGGCGCTGTCATAACAACCACGTTACGCCTCCCCCTGGATGGCTTGCTGACGGGCCGTGGCCCTGCGGCGCTTGACCTGGGTTTCGGGCTGGCGAGCCGCATAGGTCGCCCGGTCCCAGATCTCCATCTTGTCGCCGACACCAACGACAACGACGTCCTTGGTGAGCCCGGCATAGGCGAGGAACTCCGGCCCGAGCGTGATGCGGCCCTGCGAGTCCTTCTGGACGATTCCGGCACTGCCGAAGAAGGCGCGGCGGGCATCGTCGCCCTCCTCCGTCTCCGCAGGGATCCGTTCGATGATGGCCGCCGTGGCGGCGAACGACTCGGGCGTGTGCAGCTGGATGCACGGGTCGTTCGCCATGCTCAGGTATCCGCCAGATTCGAACGCACCTCGATACGGCGGAGGGATGGGGATCCGCTTCCGATCATCGAGCTGGTATTCGTATTTGTTGACGAAAAACATCGTCTGGCGGCCTTCGAGGGTGTAGGGATTGGTTACCCCAGGAGTGGGAGGATATGGGCAGATGCCCCCACACACCCCCTGACACCCCACGGGCACTGTAAAAGTAGGGGATCTACCGTGTCAAGCAATTGTTTGAACATTTACGTGAAGCTGTTAGGGGGTCCCCTTAGGGCAGGTCTCCCCCTTGCTCGAGGCCGCTTCCCCGCGATAGGGCGTACCATTGGCCGAACATGGCTCGCGTCTGTGTCCTCACCTGTTCCGACGGCGCGGCCGCCGGCACCCGCACCGATGAGAGCGGCGACACGATCGTCCGCATGCTCCTCGAAGCGGGGCACCAGGTAATGCGCAGGGATGTCGTCGCCGATGTCCGCCCCCTCATCGCCGAGCATCTCCGCGTCTGGGCCGACGACGGCCTCTGCGACATCATCCTCACGACTGGCGGCACCGGACTGACCGAGCGCGACGTGACCCCCGAGGCCACGCGCGACATCGCCGAGCGCGACGTCCCCGGCATCGCCTACGCCCTCGTGGCGAACGGGCTCCGCTACACGCCTCATGCCG
>CALMIW010000017.1 GCA_937864275.1 uncultured Dehalococcoidia bacterium | reverse complement strand
GCCGCTGCCGCAGGGGCAGGGATCGTTGCGCTCGACGCCGGTGAAGGCTCGGTCGAGGATCTGCATCACCTCCCGTGCCTCGCGGTTGCGCCGGAGCAGCCCGGCCATGAGCTTCATGGGGAAGTCGATATGGTGGAAGAACTCTTTGAAGCCGGCGCATAGGTAGTTGAGCCCCGGCTCGCCGTCCGGTGTTTCGATGAACCGGTTCTTGGGGTTGCCGGCCGCGTCGTATTCCGGCTCGCCGCCAGGGCCCGAGACGGGCCGATGGGTGCGGACGCGGATGGGGGCGCGAAGTTCGAGGATGCCGAGGTCGAAGGCGAGCTTGGCTTCTTCGAACGAACCGAAGATGCCTTCGGCGGGACGGCCGTTCGCTTCGCGATAGTGGCCCTTCGCGTTGGCGTCGATGTCGGTCATGTAGTAGCAGCCGAGCACCATGTCGAGCGACGGCGCGACGATCGGGTCGCCGCTGGCCGGCGAGAGCAGGTTCCTGTTCGACATGAGGATCTGCTTCGCCTCGGCAACAGCCTCGCGGCTGAGCGGGACGTGGACGGCCATCTGGTCACCGTCGAAGTCGGCGTTGAAGGCCGAACAGACGAGCGGGTGCAGCTGAATGGCCGAGCCCTCGATGAGGACCGGCTGGAAGGCCTGGATACCCAGGCGGTGGAGCGTGGGGGCGCGGTTCAGGAGCACCGGGCGGTCGTGGATGACCTCGTCGAGGCCGTCCCAGACTTCGGGGCGTGCGCGCTCGACGATGCGCTTGGCGCTCTTGATGTTGTGGGCGAGGCCCTTCGCGACCAGGGAGTGCATCACGAACGGCTTGAAGAGTTCGAGCGCCATGCGCTTGGGCAGGCCGCACTGGTAGAGCTTCAGTTCCGGGCCGACCACGATGACCGAGCGGCCCGAGTAGTCGACGCGCTTGCCGAGGAGGTTCTGGCGGAAGCGGCCCTGCTTGCCCTTGAGCATGTCGGAGAGGCTCTTGAGCTTGTGGTTGCCGCTGCCGGAGACGGCGCGGCCGCGGCGGCCGTTGTCGATAAGGCTATCGACGGCCTCCTGCAGCATGCGCTTCTCGTTCCGGATGATGATTTCCGGGGCACCGAGGTCCAGCAGGCGCTTCAACCGGTTGTTGCGGTTGATAACGCGGCGATAGAGGTCGTTCAGGTCGCTGGTGGCGAAGCGGCCGCCGTCGAGCTGGACCATCGGGCGGAGGTCCGGCGGGAGAACCGGCAGGACCTGGAAGACCATCCACTCGGGCTTGTTGCCGGAGTTCTTGAGCGACTCAACGACGTTGAGGCGCTTGGTGGCCTTCTTTCGGCGCATGCCGCTGGCGGTCAGGATTTCCTGCTTCAGGCGGGCGCGCATCTCATCGAGGTCGACGCGCTTGAGGACTTCGAGGACAGCCTCGGCGCCCATCCCCGCGGTGAAGACGTGCCCGAACAGGTCGGAGAGCTCGCGATAACGAGTCTCCGTAAGGAGCGCGACCTGGTCGTCCCGGATCGGGTCCTTCAGATCTTCGAGATCCTTCAGGCGCTCGCGGTACTGCTCTTCGACTTCGTCGCGGAGTTGCTTTTCCTTCTGCTGGAGCGGGTGGAGCTCGTCGAGGAGGGCGGCCTTGGCGTCATCGAGGGCGCTATCGGCGGCGTTGGACTCGAGGTCCTTGAGCTTGGCCGTCTCTTTGTCGAAGGCGACGAGCTTCTTGTCGCCTTCGCGCTGGACGCGGGTGACGACAGCGGCGGTGACCTTCACGCCGGCTTCGACGATGACGTCGCCGAGGAGCGAGATCTCGGCCTCGAGCGTCCCGCCCCGGGAGGCTTCGGCGGTCTCGACTGCGCGCTGCACGGAAGCGGCGAGCGCATCCCGCGAGATCTGGCGCTCATCGCCGATCTGCTGCTGCTTCACGGAGACCTGGGCCTGGAGTTCGGCGTTCGCCTCTTCGAGTTGCTTCTCGAGCTTCTCGCGCTTCGGGCGAATGTCGGCGACGCGCTCTTCGACGACGTTCAGCATCTCGGCGCGGAGGTGTTCGAGCTCCCGGTTCCGGGCTTCTTCGTCGACCTGGATGATCATGTACTGCGCGAAGTAGAGGACGCGCTCGAGGTTGCGGGGCGACATGTCCAGGAGGAGGCCGAGCTTGCTCGGGGTGCCCTTCACGAACCAGATGTGGCTCACGGCGCTGGCGAGCTCGATGTGGCCCATACGCTCACGGCGGACTTTCGCGCGGGCAACTTCAACGCCGCACTTGTCGCAGATGATGCCCTTGAAGCGGACGCGCTTGTACTTGCCGCAGTAGCACTCGAAGTCCTTGGTGGGGCCGAAGATCTTCTCGCAGAAGAGCCCGTCCTTTTCCGGCTTCAGGGTGCGGTAGTTGATGGTCTCCGGCTTGGTGACTTCGCCGTAGCTCCAGGAGCGGATCTGCTCCGGGCTGGCCAGAGCGATGCGGACCTGGTTGAAATCATTGACTTCGAGCATTAAAGAAGTCCTCCTCGCGTTCGAAGCCGGAGAGGTTCAAGCCCAGTTCCGGCAGGTCGTTGGCGGTTTCATCGATGAAGGAGACGTTGCCACCTTCATCGTTGGAGACCTCGACCGAGAGGCCGAGGCTCTGGAGTTCCTTGACGAGGACCTTGAAGGACTCGGGGACGCCCGGTTCGAGGACATCTTCGCCCTTCACGATGGCTTCGTAGGTCTTCACGCGGCCGACAACGTCGTCCGACTTCACGGTGAGAAGTTCCTGGAGGATGTGGGCGGCGCCATAGGCTTCGAGTGCCCACACTTCCATTTCGCCGAAGCGCTGGCCACCGAACTGCGCCTTACCACCGAGCGGCTGCTGGGTGATGAGCGAGTACGGGCCCGTGCTGCGGGCGTGGATCTTGTCCTCGACCAGGTGGATGAGCTTGAGCATGTAGATGTAGCCAACCGTGAGGGGCTGGTCGAAGTGTTCGCCCGTGCGGCCGTCGTAGAGCTTCATCTTTCCAAACAGCGGCGGCGGGACGTTGGTGTCCTTGTAGACAGTCTGGGCGAGCTGCTCCAGGTCTTCCTTCGAAAGCTTGCCGCGTTCCAGGAGCTTCTGACCGTCGGTGGCGCGCTTCTCGTTCAGCCAGATCTCGAGGCAGGCGCGGCTGGCCGCGCCGGGCTCGGCGTTGCGGAGGATTCCGTCGGCCGAGTAGCCCTTGCTTTCGAGCCAGTTGATGGCGGTGTCGAGGTCGAAGCCGCGGTCACGCGGATCGACGTAGTAGACGGCGCCAGACTCCTGCGCCAGCCAGGCGCGGGCGAGAGCGTCGTCGATTTCGACATCGTTCGCGCCGTCGAACACCGGGGTGATGGCCCGGAAGCCGAGGGCGTTCGCTGCCCAGCCGAGGTGGGTTTCGAGCACCTGGCCGATGTTCATGCGGCTCGGGACGCCGATGGGGTTCAGGATGATGTCGATCGGGGTGCCGTCTTCGAGGTAGGGCATGTCTTCGCGCGGAAGGATCCGGCTGATGACGCCCTTGTTGCCGTGGCGGCCCGCCATCTTGTCGCCTTCGGAGAGCTTCCGGCGCTGGGCGATGCTGACGCGCACGAGCTTGTTCACCCCGGCGGGCAGACCCTCGTGGTTCGAGCGGTCGAAGACCTTGACCTCGATCACTTTGCCCTTTTCGCCGTGAGGGACGCGCAGGCTGGTGTCCTTCACCTCGCGGGCCTTCTCGCCGAAGATGGCGCGGAGGAGCTTCTCCTCGGCGGTCAGTTCGGTTTCGCCCTTCGGGGTGATCTTGCCGACGAGGATGTCGCCTTCGCGAACCTCGGCGCCGATGCGGATGATGCCATCCTCATCGAGCTGGCTGAGGCTCTCTTCGCCGACATTCGGGATGTCGCGCGTGATCTCTTCGTCGCCCAGCTTGGTCTGGCGCGCTTCGACTTCGTGCTTCTCGATGTGGATCGAGGTGAACTTGTCTTCGCGGACCAGGTTCTGGGAGATGATGATCGCGTCCTCGAAGTTGTAGCCCTCCCAGCTCATGAACGCGCAGAGGACGTTCTGGCCGAGAGCGAGGTCGCCGCCCTGGGTGCTCGAGCTATCGGCGATGGGCTGGTCCAGCGTGACGCGCTGACCGCGGAAGACCAGCGGCCGGTGATTGAGGCAGGTGCCCTGGTTCGAGCGTGTGAACTTGGTCAGCGGGTAGGTGACGTCGCCGAGATCCGGGTTGTCATAGCGGATGACGATGCGCTGGCCGTTGCTTTCCAGCACTTCGCCGTCGCCTTCGGCGGTCTTCACGTGGCCGCTGTCCACGGCGGTGCGGCGCTCCATCCCGGTGCCCACCAGGGGTACTTCCGGGCGGACCAGCGGCACAGCCTGGCGCTGCATGTTGGCGCCCATGAGGGCGCGGTTCGCGTCGTCGTGTTCGAGGAACGGGATCAGCGCGGTGGCAACTGAAACCATCTGCTTCGGCGAAACGTCGATGTAGTCGACTTCGTCGACATCCACGGCCTCGTAGTTCTCGAACTGGCGAATCTCGACGCGCTCGTCCAACAGGTGGCCGGCTAGATCGAGTGTGGTGTTCGCCTGACCGACTTTGTACTTGTCTTCCTGGTCGGCGGTCAGATAGATGATGTCGTTAGTGACCCACGGGCGGATCGGCACGGAGCGGCCGGCCGCGGCGAGCTTCTTTGCGATCGCTTCGTCGATGGTGGCGCCGGAAGCGGCGATGACCTTGCCGTTGTCGTCGAGGGCGTCCTCGCGGAGGATGCGGCCGACGAGGTTCGCGTCATCGGAGACCATCTCGCGGACCACGCGCCGGTACGGCGTCTCGATGAAGCCGAACTCGTTGAGACGGGCGTAGGTAGCGAGCGAGCCGATGAGGCCGATGTTCGGGCCTTCCGGCGTCTCGATCGGGCAGATGCGGCCGTAGTGGCTGTGGTGCACGTCGCGGACATCGAAGCCGGCGCGGTCGCGGGACAGACCGCCCGGGCCGAGGGCGCTGAGGCGGCGCTTGTGGTTCAGTTCGGAGAGCGGGTTCGTCTGGTCCATGAACTGGGAGAGCTGGCTTCCGCCGAAGAACTCCTTCATGGCCGCGACGACGGGCCGGATGTTGATGAGCGCGCTCGGGGTCGCCTCTTCCGGGTCCGTGATGGTCATGCGCTCGCGGACGACGCGCTCCATGCGGAGCAGGCCGACGCGGAACTGCTGCTGGATGAGCTCGCCCACCGCGCGCACGCGGCGGTTGCCAAGGTGGTCAATGTCATCGTGATGGCCGCGGCCGTTGTTGATGTTGACCTGCTCGCGGATGATGCTCACGAGGTCGTACGGGCGCAGCCAGCGCTGCGTCGTGGGCTCTTCGAGTTCGAGGCGCGTGTTCACCTTGTGGCGCCCGACGCGGCCGAGGTCGTATCGGCGAGGCTCGAAGAAGAGCGTCTTCAGCAGGTTGCGGGCGTTGTCGTGGGTCGGCGGGTCGCCCGGGCGGATCTTCCGATAGAACTCGAGGAGCGCGCCGTGCTTGTCCTCCACCAGGGGCTCACGCGGTTCCTTGCTAATCGTGGTGATCAGGAACTGGTGGATATCGCTGGTGTCGACGGCTTCGAACATGGCGACGAGACGCTCGTTCGTGCCGAGGTGCTCGCGCTCGAGCTCGCGGAGGGCCTGTTCGCGGGCCTTGTCCTCGGTCGCGTTGAAGTACTTCGCGAAGCGCGGGTCATCCTTGTCGCCCGGGAGGAGGCCCGGCACGTCGATCGCGCGGATGAGCGTGGTTACGGGGATCTTGCGCTTGCGATCGACCTTCACGTAGAGGACGTCGCGGTTCGAGGTTTCGAATTCGAGCCAGGCACCGCGGTTGGGGATGAGCTTGGCGTGGCAGAGGCGCTTGCCCGTCGCCTGGTCGGTCTCGATGGTGTAGTAGACGCCCGGCGAGCGGACCAGCTGCGAGACAACGACGCGCTCGGCGCCGTTGATGATGAACGTGCCCTTGTCGGTCATCAGCGGGAAGTCGCCGAAGAAGAGGCGCTGTTCCTTGATTTCGCCCGATTCCTTGATGCGAAGCTCGACATCGACGAAGAGCGGAGCGGCGTAGGTCATATCGCGCTCGCGGCATTCGTTCATCGAGGCTTTGGGCTCGCGGAACTCGTAGTCGCCGAAGATGAGGTCCATCTTCGAACCGGTGAAGTCCTGAATTGGAGAGATTTCTGTGAGGAGCTCCCGGAGGCCTTCTCGCTTGAACCATTCGAAACTGTCGAGCTGGATCTTGATCAGGTTGGGGAGGTCGAGAACGTTTGGGATCTGACCGTAGGTCTGGACTTGGAGGGGTGCAAAAGCACCACTGCGCACCACGTCACGCGTAGTGGTCATCCTGTGGCAACTCCTTCAGGACTTACTGGGCGATGGACACGAAGAGATAGGGTTCGGGCCAACGATGCTCTGGGAAGACGATGGGCATGGCAAGCCAAATACCAATGTTAGTCAAATCAGCAGTGGCCGTCAATTGACGCCAGCCGGCCGGGCGTGTGCCCGGCCGGCTGAATGATCTTGCTGGAGCCCGCTAACCGACGGCGGCCGGCTCGCGGATGGGCTCGATCTTGAGCGCTCCGTCCTCGGCATCCACCTTGACGGCATCGCCGCTGGCAAATTCGCCGGAAAGCAGCATCTCGCTGAGTTTGTCCTCGATGTTGTCCTGGATGACGCGGCGCAGTGGGCGGGCGCCGAAGACCGGGTCGTAACCCTTGTCGCCGAGCCAATCCTTGCCTGCGTCGGTCACTTCCATCCGGACGCCCTTCATCATGAGCTGCTTCTCGACCTTGCGCAGTTCGTTGTCAACGATGCGGCGGATGTCTTCGCGAGAGAGCGAGCGGAAGACCACGGTGCTGTCGATCCGGTTCAGGAACTCCGGCTTGAAGACGTTCTTCAACTCCGTGAGGACCTTCTCCTTCATCCGCAGGTAGCGATCTTCGTGCGACTTGGCCTCGTCCTGGGCGGTAGAGAAGCCCAGGCCCGAGTCCTTCTTGATGAGGTCCGAACCGACGTTCGAGGTCATGATGATGATGGTGTTCCGGAAGTCGACCTTGCGGCCCTTCGCGTCGGCCAGGCGGCCTTCGTCGAAGATCTGCAGGAGCAGGTTGAAGACTTCGGGATGCGCCTTCTCGATCTCGTCGAGGAGGATGAGGCAGTACGACTTGCGCCGGACGGTATCGGTGAGCTGGCCGCCGTCGTCGTAGCCGACGTAGCCGGGAGGCGCACCAACCAGGCGCGAGACCGTGTGCTTTTCGCTGAACTCGCTCATGTCGAGCTTAATCATGTTGTCCTGGGAGTCGAACATGAACTCGGCGAGCGCGCGGGCCAACTCGGTCTTGCCGACGCCCGTTGGGCCGCAGAAGAGGAACACGCCGATTGGGCGGCGGGGGTCCTTCAGGCCGGCGCGGGCGCGGCGGACGGCGCGGGCGATCGTCTCGATCGCTTCGTCCTGGCCGATGACCCGGTTGCGAAGCTGGTCTTCCATCTTGAGCAGGCGGGCGCTCTCCTCGCTCGCAATGCGGGCGACGGGGATGCCGGTCCACATCGAGACGACTTCGGAGATGTCCTCCTCGGTAACGATCGGGGTGGCGATGCCCTCTTCGCCCTCTTCCCACTCGCCCATTTCCTTGATCTTGTCCTGGAGCTTGAGCTCCCGGTCGCGGAGTTCGGCGGCGTATTCGTACTGCTGGGAAGCGATCGCCTGTTCCTTCTCGCGGCGGAGGCTTTCGAGGCCCTTCATCGCTTCCTTCAGGGAAGGAGGCGTTGCCGCGCGCCGGATGCGGACACGGCTGGAAGCCTCGTCGATGAGGTCGATCGCCTTGTCCGGGAGGAAACGGTCGCTGACGTAGCGGGAAGAGAGCTCGGCGGCGCCGACGAGGGCGGCGTCGCTGATCTTGAGCTTGTGGTGTTCCTCGTAGCGAGGGCGGATGCCCTTGAGGATCTCGATGGTCTCCTCGACGGACGGCTGCTCGACCATGACCGGCTGGAAGCGGCGTTCGAGGGCGGCATCGCGTTCGATGTGCTTGCGGAACTCATCCAGGGTGGTCGCGCCGATGCACTGGAGTTCGCCGCGGGCGAGCGACGGCTTGAGGATGTTCGCGGCATCGACCGCGCCCTCCGCCGCGCCAGCACCGACGAGCATGTGCAATTCGTCGATGAAGAGGATGCAGTTGCCTGCGCCTTTGATCTCTTCGATCACTTTCTTGAGGCGCTCTTCGAACTCACCGCGGTACTTGGTCCCCGCGACGAGCGAACCGATATCGAGCGTGAGCAGGCGCTTGCCCTGGAGCGTCTCCGGGACATCGCCGCTGACGATGCGCTGAGCGAGGAGTTCGGCGATGGCCGTCTTGCCGACACCGGGCTCGCCGATGAGGACCGGGTTGTTCTTGGTCCGCCGCGAGAGAATCTGGACGACGCGCTCGAGTTCGTTCGAGCGGCCGATGACCGGGTCCAGCTGGTTATTGCGGGCGGCCTGGGTGAGGTCGATGCCGAGCTGGTCCACGGTGGGGGTGCGAGTTGCCTGGCGCGCGCCGGCCCCGGCCGTCGCGCCACCCGCGGACTGCGGGGCGGACTGGCTGAGGATGCGCGTGGTCTCGGCGCGGACGCGCTCGAGGTTCACACCGAGGCTCTCGAGCACGCCGGCGGCGATGCCTTCGCCCTCGCGGACGAGGCCGAGGAGCAGGTGCTCGGTACCGATATAGCTGTGGGTCAGGCGCCGGGCCTCATCGACCGCGAGTTCGATGACCTTCTTGGCGCGGGGGGTGAGCCCGATCTCGCCAAGCACGGTGCGGTCGCCGCGGCCGATGATGAATTCGACCGCGGAGCGGACCTTATTGAGTTCGACGCCGAGGTT
>CALMIW010000016.1 GCA_937864275.1 uncultured Dehalococcoidia bacterium | reverse complement strand
TATCCGCCCGACGCCGACAGCGCGGGGAACCACTGGCAACACTTGAAGGACGCCCAGCCGACGACGCTGCTTTGCCTGGCCGTCACCGTATTCCGCCGCGTCTACGGCTCCGAGCCTTCCGAGATCACGGTGACGGAAGTTTGAACCGGGCGCCTCAGGGCTTCCCGACAAAGATCCTCGGCAACCTCACCGTGAACCGGGCGCCCTCGCCCGGCGGGCTTTCGACGGTGGCCGTGCCGCCGTGGGAACGCACCAGGTGCTTCACGATCGCCAGTCCCAGCCCCACGCCCGAAGCCGAGCGCGACGCTTCGCCTTTGTAGAACCGTTCGAACACCCGCGAGAGGTCCTGTCCGGGAATACCGGGGCCTTCGTCCTGCACGCAGAGCGCGACGAGCTCGCCTTCATCCCGCGCGGAGACGTGGATCGTCCCGCCTTCCGGGCTCCACTTCGCCGCGTTGTCCAACAGGTTGCTCACGATCCGGAGCAGCGAGGCGCGGTCGCCCTCCACCGAGACGGGCTCGCTTTCGTAGGCGACGCGGACACCCGCAGGCTCCGTGCGGGTCCGCAGCAGCGAGGCCGCCTCGGACACGAGTGCCGAGAGCTCCACGCTCTCCGGCTGGAGGCTGATCGCCCCCGACTCGATGCGCGAAAGGTCGAGTAACTCGTTGACCAGCGACGTCAGCCTCTCCACCTGCTGGCGGATGCGGCGCAGGAACTCGGGCGAATCCTCCGCGTCGACGCCGTCCTCCATCGTCTCCACCAGTGCGCGGATGGCCGCCAGCGGCGTGCGCAACTCGTGGGAGACGTTGCTCAGGAAGTCGCGGCGCACCTGGTCGACGCGCTGCACCTCGGTCAGGTCCGTGAGCATCAGCAGCACTGCCCAGTCGCCGCCTTCGCGGATGGGCAGCGCCGCCGCGCGCAGGGATACGCGCCCCGGCCCGAACGAGACGACCGAGGTCTCGCCGCTCCCGCTGGCGATCACCCGGCGCACCAGGGCGTCGAGTTCGTAGTCGCGTGCGGTTTCGATGAACGACCGGCCGATGGCGTCCGCCATCGCGATCCCGAACACCTCCACCGCCGCCGGGTTGAGGAAACGGACGCCGGTGTCCGGCGCCAGCGCCACCATCGCATCGCTCGAGGCATCGAAAACGGCTTCGAGCCGCGCGTGCTCGGCGGCGACGCTGTCGAAAAGCTGCTCGATCCGGTCCGCCATCAGGTTGAACGCGCGCGTCAGCTGGCCCGGCGAACCGTTCGCGTCTGGCACGCGGAGGCCAAGTTCGCCTTCGCCGATGTGCCCGGCAGCTTCGGTCACGTTGCGGACGGCCCGGGCCGGGCCGCGGAAGGCGAAGTAGCCGGCGATCGCCCCGGCCGTGCCGAGGCCGGCAACGAGCGCGAACGCCACCGAACGGCTGCCGTTGTCTTCCACGAAACCGATCACGCCGGCGATGCCAGCGGCGAGCAACCCGACCACAGCACCGCGCAGGGCGAGGTCTCGTCTCATCTCACGGCTCCGGAGGAGGGGGCAGGGTTAGCCTTCGAAGAGGTAGCCGCTGCCGCGGACCGTCTTGAGCCGGCCGGGGTTCGCCGGGTCTGATTCGATTTTCTGGCGAAGCCACCGGATATGGACGTCCACCGTGCGAGGTCCGCCATAGAAGTCGTAGCCCCACACTTCATCGAGAATCTGCTCCCGGGAAAATACGCGGCCCGGGTGTTGGAGGAAGAATAGCAGGAGTTCGAACTCCTTCGGCTTCATCCGCAGGACCTTCCCGGCCAGCGTCACTTCGTGGCGTTCGCGGTCTGCCTGGAGGTCGCCCGAAACCAGTAGCGTCGGTCCCGTGTCCGGCAGCGCGCGCGGCCCCGAACGGCGCAGGAGCGCGCGGACGCGCGCCATCAGTTCCCGCATGCCGAAGGGCTTTGGCATGTAGTCATCGGCGCCGGTATCGAGCCCCGCCACCCGGTCGCTCTCGCCGCCCAGCGCCGTGAGCATGATGATCGGCACGTCCGAATCGCGGCGCAGGAGCCGGCAGACCTGGATGCCATCGAGCCCCGGCAGCATCACATCGAGCAGGATGAGGTCGGGGTGGTGTTCGCGGGCCAATTTCAGACCGTCGTCCCCGCGGCTCGCCGTGAGGACGGTGTAGCCCTCGCGCTTCAGGTTGTGCGCCAACGTGAACAGGAGCGACTCTTCGTCTTCGACGACCAGGACTTTCGACTTCGCCGGAGCGGCGGTAACCAATACACACCATGGGAAGGCCCCCCGTTAACAATGAATGAACGCACCTCCCTGCTACC
>CALMIW010000015.1 GCA_937864275.1 uncultured Dehalococcoidia bacterium | reverse complement strand
GCGCTCCAGGAGAACGCGCGCCGCGGCGATGGCGCCGGTGCCGAAGCCACAGCCGGAGATCTCGGCGTCTTCGTGTTCGGGGAACGCCCCGGGGAGGACGTGGAGGACGGCCGCGAGGGTGGCCTCGTCGGCTTCTTCGGGGCGGAAGGCGAGTTGTTCGGCGACCATGCCGGCGAGTGCGGCGCAGCGGAGTGCGTGCGCGGTGGCGGCCTGGCCGGCGAATTCGGCGACGAGTGCTTCGAGCGCGGCGCGGCGGCCTCCGCGCCATTCGGGCATGGCCGTGGCGAGGCCGGCTCGCATGCTTCCGCGGGCCGGCTGGGGATGGCGCAGGTGCCACGCGGCGGCCCCGGCCAGCGCGATGGACGCGCCCCCGCCACCCGCGAGCATCGCAGCGCGAGAGTGCACCCCGCCCCCAACCCCCCCGAGAGCGATGCCCGCGGCCGCGATCAGCGCGGCAGCGCCGGACACAGTCCTCACCTTCACCCCATGGTTTTCGGCAGAAGGGGCGAATTCGGGAGCGGCAATCGCGCGGGGGCTTGCAAGGCGAGCGCGGGCCGTGGAAACTTCGATTAGCACTCATTGACAGGGAGTGCTAATATTCCCCTCGCACAACCGCAAATCCCCTCATAGAGGTACTGAATGGCAAAGCAGCTGCTCTTCGACGAAGAAGCACGGCATTCGCTGAAGCGGGGCATCGACGCCCTTGCCGACGCCGTGAAGATCACCCTCGGCCCCAAGGGCCGAAACGTCGTCCTGGACAAGAAGTTCGGCGCTCCGACGATCACCAACGACGGCGTGACGATCGCCAAGGACATCGAGCTCGAGGACCCGTTCGAGAACATCGGCGCCCAGCTGGCCAAGGAGATCGCCTCCAAGACCAACGACATCGCCGGCGACGGCACCACCACCGCCACCGTGCTCGGCCAGGCGATCGTGCAGGAAGGCCTGAAGAACGTGGCCGCCGGCGCAAACCCGATGGGCCTGAAGCGCGGCCTCGAAGCCGGCGCCGCCGGTCTCGTCGAAGCCATCAAGAAGAACAGCATCAAGGTCACCGAGCGCAACCAGATGGCGCAGGTCGCGACCATCTCCGCGAACAACGACCCGTCGATCGGCCAGCTCATCGGCGAATGCATGGAGAAGGTCGGCAAGGACGGCGTCATCACCGTCGAAGAGTCCAAGGGCATCCAGACCGAAGTCGAGTACGTCGACGGTATGGCCTTCGACCGCGGCTACATCAGCCCCTACTTCGTGACCAACCCGGACCGCATGGAAGCCGTCGTCGAGGACCCGCTGATCCTCATCACCGACAAGAAGCTCTCCTCGGTGCAGGAGATCCTCCCGGTCCTCGAGAAGATCCTCCAGGTCTCCAAGAACGTCGTCATCATCTGTGGCGACCTCGAAGGCGAAGCGCTGGCCACCCTCGCGGTGAACAAGCTGCGCGGCACCATCAACATCCTCGCCGTGAAGGCCCCGGGCTTCGGCGACCGCCAGAAGGACAACCTCGGCGACCTCGCCGTCCTCACCGGCGGCACCGTCATCTCCGAGGAAATCGGCCGGACGCTCGATAGCGTCGAGGTCGGCGACCTCGGCCGCGCCCGCCGCGTCGCCTCGACCAAGGAAGAGACGACGATCATCGAAGGCAAGGGCAAGAAGAAGGAGCTGGATGCCCGGATCTCCCAGATCCGCGCCATCCTCGAAGACTCCAAGAGCGACTGGGACCGCGAAAAGGCCCAGGAGCGCCTCGGCAAGCTCGCCGGTTCGGTCGCCGTCATCAAGGTAGGCGCCGCCACCGAAGTCGAGCTCAAGGAGAAGAAGCACCGCGTGGAGGACGCCCTGAGCGCCACCCGCGCCGCGGTTGAGGAAGGCATCGTCCCTGGCGGCGGCGTCGCCCTCATCAACGCCCTCCCCGCCCTCGACAAGATCAAGCTCGAAGGCGACGAGGCGACCGGTGTCCGCATCCTTCGCCGCGCCCTCGAAGAGCCGCTCCGCCGCATTGCCATCAATGCCGGCAAGGACGGCTCGGTCATCGTCGAAGAGGTGAAGAAGCTCGGCAAGGGCCAGGGCTACGACGCGCAGAAGGGCGAGTTCGGGGACATGGTTGCCAAGGGCATCATCGACCCGGCCAAGGTCACCCGCTCCGCGATCGAGAACGCCGTCTCCATCGCTGCGATGGTCCTCACCACGAACTGCCTGGTCACGGAGAAGCCGGAAGCCGCTGCGGGGATGCCCGCCGGCGCGCCGCCGATGTACTAGGCGCCAGCCACACCCCCTCGGGCCTGGCCCGGATGGTGTAGCGAAGACTTCGAGGGGGTGGGCCTACCGGCCTGCCCCCTCGTTTCATCCCCGGAAAGGAGAACAACCCCATGCGTAACGAGAACGGTCTCACGATTGATGAAGACGCCCTGCGAAAGCTCCTCACCACCGCCGACTTGATCACGATCGGGTTCACCCTGTTCCCGGAGCGATTGCTCGTCGATACCCGCAGCAACGACCAGGAAGGCGAATTCGCCGACATGGTCGAGCCCGTTGCGAACGTCCAGGAGCGGTATCTCTGGCTCGGCAAGCATCGCGGCAGCTTCGGCACGCCGGAGGGCTTCGCCTTCTTCGTCTGGCCCCACACCGTGCGCGGACTGATCGAGCGCGACGCGCTCGCACCGCTGAAGGGCCGGCTCTCTCCGCAGGGGCGCCAGGACCTGGACGTTGCCCTCGCGACGGCGCTCGAACTCGAACGGGCGGCGATGATGGAGGCGGTCCGGGGCAGCGACCGTTGGCCCGCCGTATGGGAGCGTCCCGCGGCATAACGACCTCCCGGTTGCTCTCGCTGGCCGGCAGGTCTAAGAAGACGGTGTGTTTCGGTCGTTTGTCTTTAGCTTCCAGTTGAGGTGGGCCCTGATCTGCGCCATCGGGGCAGGCATCACGCTGGCAGTGGCGGCGTTCATCATGACCGCCGGCTGGGACGAAGCCGAAGACGTCGAGACAACACCTGCCGCCACGGCGACGTCCGCGGTAACGCCCGGTATCGCCGGCCGCGATTCGACAGGCGACCGTGATCTCGACCAGGTGATTGCAGCGGTGCTCTCCGGCGACCGTGCGCGAATGGAGAGCCTGGTCGGCCTGCAGAACGTGCCGTGCGGGATCGACACCGACTCCGGAAACCGAATGGGCTGCGGCTCGTTGCCTCCGGGCACGTTGCTCCCGGCATTTGCCCACGTTGCCTGCGATGAGACGTACTGGACCCCGGGTGACCAGTACCCCTGGATAGACTCCCTCCAGGGCCGGAGCCCGCAGTTGTATGCGGTGTATCGCCAGGATCCCACCGCTGCCGAACCACCCGCCGAGGCACCGCGCGGAAGTGCCGTCGCGGTGTTCAAGACCGACGTGAACGGTGGGTTTGCGCTCGATGCCCTCGACGGAAGGATCGTCTCGGAGCGCGCCGCCTGCGGCCCGTTCCCTTACTCGCTCTTGCTGGACGTCCCATCAGGGCGGTACATCCTTCTTCCGCCTGGCGGCATTCCTGTTCCAACGCCGACGGCGAGCCCCAGGCTTACTGGCGACCCGGCGACCGACCGGCTCATCCGGGCCGTGGTCGATGGCGATATCCGGGCCATCGCGTCCTCGTTCGAATTGTTGCCCGAGCCCTGCGCGACGAATCCCCAGGGCGTCGGCTCGCCGCCGAAATGCCCGCCTGGCGTGCCTGATGGCGGCGAGGTCTTCATGGCAAGGGTGATGGCCTGCGAACGCGCCTACCTCAGCACACCCCCCGACTTCGAGGCGCTGCTCAAGCCCCTCTTCCGGTTTCCGCACACGCTCTATGCCGTCTATGCGACCGATGGAGCCTTCCGCTTCGACTTCGTGCCCACCGGGAAGTTGGCGATTGTCACGGCAGAGGGGCCGGGTCGAGGCGAGTGGGCCCAGACGTGGTTTGTGTCGGAAGGGCGGTTTACGGGGGCCCTGTTGGGTTGCGGCGAGTCTGCGGCCCGGGCCGTCGCCGGCGTCGCGCCTGGCGCGTTCATTATCCCGCCGGAGTGATCCCCTAGTAGTAGATCGCCTTCGGGGCGCCGCCGCCGGCCGCGATGGATTCGCCGTTGACGGCGATCGATCGGGGCGAGGCGAGAAACGCCGTGAGCGCGGCGATGTCCTCGGCAGTGATGATCTGGTGCACGGTATTGCCCTGGGCCATGCGGTCGCGGGCGTGCTCGAGGGTTTCGCCACGGCTAGCTGCCTGGCGCGCCATCGTCTCCTCCATGAACTCGGTCCAGGTCAGGCCCGGGTGGATGCAGGTGACGTTAATCCCGAAAGGCCCGAGTTCGTCGGCCAGGTTCTTGGTGAGGGCCTGCACGGCCACGTTGCGCATCGAGCCGATGGGGTTGCCGGTCTGGCGGGCGGCGAGGCCACTGATGTTGATGATGCGGCCCCAGCCGTTCGCCTTCATATGCGGGGTAACGGCCCGGGCGCAGCGCGTGTACCCGAGCACCTTCACGTTCATCTGTTCCAGGAAGTTTTCGTCGGGCAGGTGCTCGATGCCGGGCCTCGGCGGCGCGCCGCCCGGCTGGGCGGCGCAGTTCACGAGGATGTCGATGCGGCCGAGCTCGGCCGCGGCCTTCGCAACCGCGGCGTCGACCGATTCGGTGTTGCCGGTGTCTGTCGGGATGGCGACCACCTTGCGTCGCGTCGCTGCGGCGATCTCGGCGGCCGCCGCGTTCAGTGTTTCGGGGTTGCGGGCGAAGAGGGCGAGGTCGACGCCCTCTTCGGCGAGTGCGCGGGCGATGGCTTTGCCGATGCCCTTGCTGCCGCCGGTGATGATCGCGGTCTTGTTGGCGAGTTGAAGGTCCATGCCCGCGATTCTACGCCGGTGGCCGCTGCGCTATTGGGCGTCGAAGTAGAGGTCGTCGGCGGTTCGTCAATTGCACGTGGTCCGCCAAACACGACAGCACCTGTCGCGATTTCTTCGCACCATCCGCACCCCGAAAGGAGGGAATCGATGACGCGAACCGCACGTTGGGCAGACCTGGAGGCCGCAGAGCCGGAGATCGCGGCCACGGGTCGCGGGATCATCTATCAGCACGGGCCGGGGCTGGCATACCTGGCGACGTCGCGGAACGCCGGGGGCCTCCGGATCCACCCGTTCTGCCCGGTGGTGACGGGCGGCGGAATGTATGGGCTGATCAACGACTCGCCCAAGCGCCGCGACCTGACGGCGAACGGCAGCTATGCCATCCACGCCTTCCCGGTCGCGGACCGGGACGACGAGTTCATGCTCGCGGGGACGGCTCGGCGCGTGGACGACCCGGCGGAGATTGCCGCCGTGAAGAAGGCCTACGACGAGGCGGGGGCGTCCTCCCCCCCGGACGGGGGGACGTTCGGATTTCTGGTCGC
>CALMIW010000014.1 GCA_937864275.1 uncultured Dehalococcoidia bacterium | reverse complement strand
CGGACCTCCGTTCCGCCGACGATTCAGCAACTCCCGGGACAGGTACCCATGCAGGTTCCCCTGCAGGTGCCGGCCGCCGAACCGGAAGAGGAGCCCATGGATCCGCTCGAGAAGGAGAAGCTCGAGCGCCTGATCGACTTGGTCCGGTCGCGTAACCCGTACACGCTCGACCGAACCGGCGCGCTGCAGCTCCCGGGGTATCCGCCCATCCAGCTTTCCGGCCTGACGGAGAAAGAGGCCACCAAGCTGCTTTCGGCCGAACCCACGTTTCGCGAGCTCGAGATCAGCGTCACCCGTTTGCCGCTCGCACGCAGCGGCGTGGCGGGGCTCAAGCCTTTCGGCTACGACCTCTTCGAAGAGGATCCGGCATTCTTCTCGCCGGTGACCGATGCCCCGGTTCCTGCCGACTACATCGTCGGCCCCGGGGATCGCATCGTCGTGCAGCTCTACGGCAGCGAGAACCGTACGCTTCGGCTCGTCGTCGACCGGGATGGCCGGGTCAACTTTCCCGAACCCGGCCCGATCCAGGTGGGCGGGCGCAGTTTCGAGCGAGTCCGGACAAGCCTGGAGAGTCGTGTCCAGAACGAGATGATCGGCGTGCGTGCCAGCGTCTCGATGGGGGAGACCCGGTCCATAAGGGTGTTCGTCCTAGGCGAGGCGCGGCGGCCGGGCAGTTATGCCGTCGCTGGCCTCGGGACGATCACCACGGCATTGTTCGCCTCCGGGGGCGTCAAGGACATCGGGTCGCTTCGCGACATCCAGCTGAAGCGCCAGGGCGCGGTCGTGCGGCGCATGGATCTCTACGACATGTTGCTGCGTGGCGATACCAGCAACGACGCGAAGCTGCAGCCTGGAGACGTCATCTTCATCCCTCCCGTTGGCTCGACCGTGTCCATCGACGGAGAGGTCCGCCGGCCAGCGATCTATGAGTTACGCAGCGATCAGCCGGTGTCAGAGGCTATCCAGATGGCCGGGGGCCTGACGGCGGAAGCGGACTCGCAGCGCATCTCCGTCTCGCGGGTGGACGAACGCCAGCGGCGCGTGGTCCTGGACATCGACCTGAATACTCCTGAAGGCCACTCGCAGCGGCTGCGCAATGGCGATGTCATCAGGGTTTCCCGGCTGCGGCCGCAGGTCGACGCCGGCATCCTGATCCAGGGCCACGTCCACAGCCCGGGATTGGTGGCCTGGCGCGAAGGGCTGCGATTGACCGACGTCCTGCCCTCGGTCGACGACCTTCGGCCAAACGCCGATCTTGGCTACATCCTGATCCGTCGCGAAGTGCCGCCCGATCGCAGGATCGTCGCGCTGTCCGCGGATCTCTCACGAGCGCTGCGCGAGAAGGGCGGCGACGCCGATGTCCGCCTCTGGCCAC
>CALMIW010000013.1 GCA_937864275.1 uncultured Dehalococcoidia bacterium | reverse complement strand
TGGGTAGGCAGCCGCAGTAGGGCCTGAAATCGCTGACGGCCGCCGCGTGGAAGGCGGCGACCGCGGCCCAGGCCTAGCGCGGCAGCCTCGATTGGGTCGGCAAGGTGGGGCAGCGCGGCGAAACCCGCGACCCAGGCCCATCCGATGGCATGCGTCCCGACGATGTCCCCGACTCCTGCCGTGATCGCTCCGGCAATCAGCCAGTCCAGCAACCGCGCATTTCGCCGGGCGTGGGGCGCCGCCAGCGCGGACCCGTCCTTCATACTCGAGACTTCGGCACCCGGCACGATTTCGGCCAGTCGAGAAGTACCCCCGCGCGTTGCGCCTGTCCTTTGCTAGAATCCCACCCTCAGTTCCCTATATCCCGGAGGCCACCCGTGGAAGTACCCCTTCTGCTGAACGATTTCCTGCGCCGCGCCGCAAAGCTCTACCCGAACAAGGAAGCCATCGTCGATGGCGACAAGCGCTTCACGTATCGGGAATACCAGGAGCGCTGCAACCAGCTCGGCCATGCCCTCCTGGCCCTCGGCATCAAGAAGGGCGACCGGGTCTGCATCCTCAGCCCGAACTCCCACTACTTCCTCGAAAGCTACTATGGCGTCACCCAGATCGGCGCCATCCTCGTGCCGCTCAACTACCGCCTCGTCGCGAGTGACCACGAGTACATCATCAATCACGCCGGCGTGAAGGCCGTGCTCGTGGACTACGAGTACACAAAGGTCATCGATGAGATCCGCCCGAGCCTGAAGTCGGTCGAGCACTGGATTGCCGCCGACCCGCGCCCCGGCCACGAGACGCCCTCCGGCTGGATCGACTGGGACGTGCTCGTTTCGAACCAGCCGAAGACCGCGACCCCGTTCGTCGAACAGGACGAAAACGACACCACCTCGATCAACTACACCAGTGGCACCACGGCGCGTCCGAAGGGCGTGATGCTCACGCACCGGAACGTCTACATCAACGCCTACAACTTCATCGCCCATCTGCGCGTCCGCCACGAGGACCGTGAGCTCTGGACGCTGCCGATGTTCCACGCCAACGGCTGGGGCGGCCCGTTCGCACTCACGGCCATGGGCGCCACCCACGTCGTCCTTCGCGCGGTCGTCGGCGCCGACATCTACCAGCTCATCCAGGACGAGAAGATCACGTTCGCCTGCATGGCGCCGGCCGTCCTCAGCACCGTCCTGAACTTCCCCGAGAAGGAGAAGTACACGGTGACCACGAAGCCGCGCTTCACCGTAGCCGGCGCCCCGCCCCCGGCGGCGTTCATCGAGCGGCTGGAGAAGGAACTCGGCTGGGAGTTCATCCAGATCTACGGCCTCACCGAGACCGCGCCGATCCTCACCGTCTCCGGGCCCGACTACCAGAACCCGGAAGGGCAGGACTACCAGCGCCGCTCCCGCGCCGGCGTCGAAGCGATTGGCGTCGATATCCAGGTCCTCGATGACGAAGGCAACCCCGTGCCGATGGACAACGAGACGGTCGGCGAAGTCTGCGCCCGCTCGAACGTGGTGCTGAAGGGCTACTGGGAGCAGCCGGAGGAGACCGGGAGGGCCATCTACGGCGGCTTCTTCCACTCCGGTGACCTCGGCGTCTGGGACGAGTTCGGCAACGTGAACATCGTCGACCGGAAGAAGGACGTCATCATTTCCGGCGGCGAGAACATCTCCTCGCCCGAAGTCGAGGCCGCGCTCTACAAGCACCCCGCCGTGCTCGAATGCGCCGTCATCGGCGTGCCCAGCGAAAAGTGGGGAGAGACCCCGAAGGCCCTGGTCATCCTTCGCGAAGGCATGACAGCGACCGAAGAGGAGATCATCGCCTTCAGCCGCGAACACCTGGCCCATTTCCGCTGCCCGACATCAGTCGACTTCGTCGAGACCTTGCCCCGGACCGTCACGGGCAAGCTCCAGAAGTTCATCATCCGCGAGCAGTACTGGAAGGGCGCTGAACGCCGCGTGAACTGAGGGCCAGGGTCCCCCGCGCCCCCGAACCTGACCGTTGGGGCCGCTGCGGTATCCTGAAAGCTCACACTCACACATTTAGGGGCCGCACCTTCATGGCTGTCATTTCGTATTTCCCGATCTCCCTGCCGCCGGAGGCCCGCGAGGGCTTCGAGAAGACCTGGAAGTCCCGCGTCGGCGCCGTCGACACCTTCCCGGGCTTCATCTCCACCGAGCTGCTCGCCCTCCCGGACCGCGGCGAATATGTCGTCCTCACCCGGTTCGAGGACGAGGCTTCCTTCGAGGCGTGGAT
>CALMIW010000012.1 GCA_937864275.1 uncultured Dehalococcoidia bacterium | reverse complement strand
AGGGGGCGGCCGCCCCCCCCCCGGGTCGGGGGGGCCCCCACGGCGCTGGGCGGCGTGCGAATTCAGGGGGAAGGGCCCCCCAGTCGGTGCAACCAGGACCGCCAGTAGGCCGCCAAGCAGTAACCCCACCTGGCGGCGTTTTGTCTTGCCGTGCAGTGCCAGCGTCATTTCACTTCTCCAATCTGCCTGGCGCCGAATCCGCCTTCGACTCTTGTTGACCGTTGACCAAGAGCCATGAGGCTCGTTGCTTCATTTGCCACCCCGCCGCCGGTTTCCCGGTTGCCTCCCCGAACCCCGGGAACCCGTTCCGCCCGAACGAGTGCAAAGAGGTTCACTGAAATCGTAGGGCGCTGGTGGCCCGGGGCATTGGTCCGGATGGGCCATTCCCATGGATCCAATGCCCCAAAAAGATCACCGTGCGTTTACTTTCTCGACACAAACGCGACAGGCAGGCCAGGCAGGCCAGGCTGCCGCTCGCCCGATAGGCATCGAGGCTGGTACCTTCCGGCGCGGGAGTGGAGGAGGCCCGGTGGCTTCCGCCGTCTTCAAAACGGTTGCGCGGCCGCACGAGCGGTCGCGGGTGGGTTCGACTCCCATGCACTCCCGCCAGCAAGCAAGGTGTCAGGTGTCAGGATTCAGCGCCGAGGAGCCGTCCGAGCGCGTGATTGCGGAGTTCGGGGGCGGCGGGCAGCCTGTCCGGCTCGCGGGCGGGCAGGGCGAGACGTTCCGCGCAGGCGATGTCGTCCTCAAGCGTTCCGGGCTCGAGGCGGAGGCCGAGTGGACCGCCACTCTGTTCGATCGCATCGCGGGCCCGGGTTTTCGCGTGCCGCGGCCACGCCGCTCCCACGACGGGCGATTCGTCGTCCATGGCTGGTGCGCATGGGAGTACGTCGCAGCCGAGCACGCCGGGCCGAACGGCGGCCGCTGGGCGGAGACGATCGCCGTCTGCCGGGCGTTCCACGCGGCGCTGGCGAACGAGCCACGGCCGGCATTCCTCGACTCTCGCAGCGACGCGTGGGCGGAAGCCGACCGGCTCACGTTTGGCGAGCGGATTGAGTCCCCGCTGGCACCCGTAGCCGAGGCGATCGGGAGGCTGCAGCGTCTGCTCCGGCCCGTGGCGGCGCCGTCGCAGCTGGTCCATGGCGACTTCACCGCGAACGTCCTCTTCGCTGAAGGCGAGCAGCCCTGCGTGATCGACTTCTCGCCGTACTGGCGACCGGCGCCGTTCGCGCTCGGCGTGGTCGTCGCCGACGCCGTCGCATGGGCAGCGGCGGACCCATCTATCGCGAACCTCTGCGCCGATGTGCCGGCTTTCGGGCAGTGGCTGGCGCGCGGGGCATTGCGACGGCTGTGGGAACTCGACCAGCACGCACGCCGCGGCCGGGCGGTGCCGGAGGCGTCCATCCGTGCGTATGCGCCGGTCGTGGCGCTCGCCGAGCGGCTGGCAGGGTGAGCCGCCCGGGCGGGCGCGTTTTCCGGCCCGAACGCACGTCCCTCGCTGGTGCGCGAGCCCGCCATCATGACCTGTCAGGGTTCACCGCAGGAGGCTCGCCGTGTTGGAACTGAATGAATTGCTCGTCCCCATGGACTTCTCTCCGGCCGCGCGCCAGACGTTCGCCCAGGCACTGACGATGGTCGACGGCGACAGCCCGGCCGTGATCCTGTTGCACGTCATCGATCCGGTGCTTGTGGAGGCGATCAGTTCGGTTACCGGGGAACCGGCGGCCGAGGTTGCGGGAAGGCTGCGCACCCGGGCCGAGGACGAGATGGCGGCCATGGCCGACTCCGCCGCGGACGTCGAGATCGTCCGGATGGTGACCGAAGGCACCCCGTTCTACGAGATCGCGCGCCACGCCGATGAGCTCGCCGTCGATGCCGTGGTCATCGCGAAGACCGGCCAACGCGACGCGCGGGAGGGGCTGTTCTTCGGTTCGACGGCCGAGAAGGTGGTCCGTGCCTGCCGCCAGCCGGTCATCGTGCTGACTCACGACGCCTGATCGCCGTGGTTGGACGGGGTATCCTCGCGAAATCATAATCCAGGCGATGCGCGTCATCCGGGTTGGCACCAGCAACGACTACGCAGGCCCGATGCCGGAAGCTCAGCGAGCCTGGAAGATCGCCGAACAGATCCTCGCTGAGCACGCGGACGAACCCGTGGAAACGATCCTCAAACGCGCGTGGCCAAGCGCGGCGCTCCCTCCCCTGGTCGAACGCTGGATGGACGAGTACCAGCCGGACATGGTGGTCCTCCAGGTCAACTGGTTCTGGTACGGCTACGAATCCACGCCCCTCTGGTTCGAACGGCGGTTCGGGAAGACAGGGGCAAGGCTGAGTTCCGCGGGCCTCAAAGTCGGGAACACGCCGTGGTTCGCCGACAATCGCTGGACTCGCCTGGGCACGCGGGCTCTCGCCCGCGCGGTGCCGGGCGCGACGCACTTCACGGTGCCCGAGGTGGCAGCCACGATGGAGGCGGCGATGCGGAAGGTCCTGGCCCACGAAGGCGTGGTCCTCCTCGTCCGGGGGAGCGACGATTGGGTGCGTCTTCCGATGGCGAGCAAGCGCCGGAACCGCCGCGACGCCACGCGAACGGCGGAGATGGCGCGGGCGTTGCGCACGATTTGCGACCGTCTCAACGTGCCGTATCGGCAGCGGGCCAAACTCACCGTCGAGGACCTCAAGACCGAAGTGAACGCGGCGCAGTGGCACAACACCCCGGCCGGCGAGCGGCTCGCGGGTGAGTTCGACGGCGCGGCGATGGTGGAGGCGTGGCAGTCTGCCTACCCGCCAGACCTGGCCGGGCGACCTTCCGTCGGCAGCAACCGATAACCCTCCGCGTGACCGGACGCCGGCAGCCTCCGCTGCTAGACCTCCTGGAGGCTCCAGCCGACGCTGTTCAGCATCACGCCCATCACCATGACGGCGAGGGCAAGGGCGAGCCCGAGGATGCTGGTGATCATCGAAGCCGTGCGGGCGCTCCGGACTTCGGCTTCGGAGATGCGCTCGCCGTTCGCCTGGGCTTCGAGCCGTTCGAGCTGGCGCGGCCCGAGCCAGAAGATGTGGGCGGCGAGGGCGGCGAGCATGACGGTGAAGACGGTCATCTTCACGATGAAGACGACGCCGAAGCGTAGCGCCGTGAACTCGACGTCATCCTCCACGCCGTAGTAGTTGCGCCAATCGATGATGAGGTAGGTGCCGGCGCCAACGAGGAGGGCGATCCCGGCGCCGCCGATGTAGCCGAAGCGCCGCGTGATCGTGCGCATCGCCTTCACGCGGACGCGCAGGTCTTCGATGTTGCGGGAAGCCGGGATCCAGGCGTAGGCCATAAAGAACTGCGGGCCGACCAGCAGGGCGACCCCCAGGATGTGGAGCCAGATGAAGAAGATGTGCCAGAAGTAATCCAAAGAGGTGCCCCCGAGACCGGATAGCCGGTGCGATCAATTAGACAGCATGGGGTTCGAGCGCCCAAGAGACGGGGTCGATTGGCCGATTGAGGTTTCTAATCGCGAAGTTGACTTCGAGCTAGTCGGCGAAGCGCACGACCGGGCTCGTCCGGCCCCAGAGTTCCTCGAGCCGGTAGTAGGCCCGCTGATCCGGCGAGAAGATGTGCACGATCACATCGCCGAAGTCGAGCAGCATCCAACCGTTATCGCCACTGCCTTCGCGATGCCGTAGCTTCACACCTTCGGGCAGGAACTCCTTTTCCAGGTAGTCCTGCAGCGCACTAAACTGGAGAGGCGATTGCGCCGTGGCGATAACGAAGTAGTCGGTGAACGAAGCCGTCTTGGAGATATCGACCAGCGCGAGATCGAGCGCCTTGTGGTCGGAGAGGACATCGACGGCCCGCTGGGCGAGAGACTCGGATTCCAGAACGCGCGCTCCTTTGCCTCGCGAATCTACGAGACGGACAGCATGGTAGCACAGACAAACCCCCGCCCCCGCGTTGTCGTCGGCATGTCCGGCGGAGTCGATAGCTCCGTCGCGGCGGCGCTCCTGCACGAACAGGGCTACGAAGTCATCGGCGTCACCATGCGGCTCTGGACGGAGGAGCGCCCGGAGGAGTTCAGCGGTCACCAGCAGTGCTGCAGCGTCGAAGACATCGACGACGCCCGCCGCGTCGCCGGGCAGCTGGGAATCCGGCACTACGTGATGAACTTCGAAGAGGAGTTCCGCGAGCACGTCGTCGACCGGTTCGTGGCCGAGTACGCGGCCGGGCGCACGCCAAACCCCTGCGTCCGCTGCAACGAACACATCAAGTACCGGGCGCTGCTCGACCGGCTCCCCGCCCTGGAAGCGGATTATGTCGCTACCGGGCACTACGCCCGGGTCGAGCGGTTGGACGACGACTCTCCGACGCCAACCTACCGCCTCCTGCGCGGCGTGGATGCTGCCAAGGACCAGTCGTACGTGCTCTACATGCTGGGGCAGGAGCAACTGGCCCAGCTGTTGCTTCCCGTCGGCGAACTGACCAAAGACGAGGTGCGCGCGCACGCCCATCGCCTCGGGCTGGACACGGCGGCGAAGCCTGACAGCGTGGAGATCTGCTTCGTCCCCGGGAACGACTACCGGGCATTCGTGGAGGAGCGCGTGGCGCCGGAGCCGGGCGAGCTCCGCGACGAGACGGGCGCAGCCATCGGCGAGCACCGCGGAGTGGCCGCCTACCCCCTCGGCCAGCGCAAGGGCCTTGGCATCGCGACCGGCGAACCGCGCTACGTCACCGCCATCGACGCGGGACGGAACATCGTGACGATCGGCCCGGAGGAGGACCTCTTCGCCGATACCGCGGAGGTGCTGGAAGTGACCTGGCTGGCAGGCGAGGCGCCCGCGCCGGGCACCGCCCTGGAGGCGAAGGCGCGGTACAAGGCCGAGCCGGCCGCGGCCCGGCTGGTGGAAGTCGATGGCGAGCGCGCGGTGATCCGCTTCGAGCGGCGGCAACGGGCGCTCACGCCGGGCCAGGCAATCGCCTTCTACGCGGGCGAGGTCGTCCTCGGCGGCGGCACGATCGAACGCGCCTGGCGGGGATAGCCGGCCCATCCACGCCCGACCCGGCGGGGACGTGTTGAGCAGCCCATGCCCGATTTCCGGGTTCCCCTGGTGAGTTTGCGTTGCCTCTGTGGTGAATTTGCACTGGTTCTGTGGTGAATTTGCAGGTGGTTCGTGGTAGATTTGCGGCATGTATCCGCGCCACATCGCCAGGGACTTCCGGGAAGCGCTGGAGGATACCCCGGTCATCCTCGTCTCCGGCGCGCGGCAGACAGGCAAATCAACACTCGTGCGCATGTATGCCAACGCCGAGAGCTACATCACTTTCGATGACCCGGCGCTGGCGCGGGCCGCGACCGAGGACCCGCTCGGCTTCGTCCAGAGCCTCCCCCGGCCAGTCATCCTCGACGAAATCCAGGTAGTCCCGGACATCTTCCGCGCGATCAAGTTCGAAGTCGACCGCGACCGGCGGCCCGGGAGCTTCATCCTCACCGGGTCGGCCAACGTGCTGGTACTTCCGAAGGTCTCCGAGAGCCTCGTCGGGAGGATGGAAGTGCTGACGCTCTGGCCGCTCTCCCAGGGCGAGCTCTCCGCCATGCGCGAAGGTTTCATCGATGCCGCCTTCGGCAAGGCGCCGCCCCAGCTCGGCCCGTCGCGGATGCGGATCCGGGACATCATGGGCCGCGTCCTGGAGGGCGGGTTCCCGGAAGCGGTCGGCCGCGCAAACGACCGGCGCGTGCGGGCGTGGTTCCGCGCCTATTCGACAACGACGCTGCAACGCCACATCGAAGACGCCACGCACATCGACGCGAGCGGAGAGATGCCGAAGCTCCTGTCGCTCGTCGCTTCCCAGGCGATGGGCCTCGCCAACGTGGCGAAGATGAGCCGCGCCCTGGAGATCCCTCACACCAGCCTCGTCCGCTACCTGAACCTCCTCCGGGCTTCCTACGTGGTCCAGGGCCTGCCTGCGTGGTCG
>CALMIW010000011.1 GCA_937864275.1 uncultured Dehalococcoidia bacterium | reverse complement strand
CGACCACTGGGCGGGCTGGGTGGCGAAGTACCCCATCCGCTCGATCGAGGACGGGCTGGCCGAAGACGACTGGGAGGGCTGGTCGGCCCTTGTCGCCAGGCTCGGAGAAACGTGCCAGCTCGTCGGCGACGACCTGCTGGTCACCAATGTCGAGCGGATTCGCCGCGGGATCGCCGAGAAGGCGGCGAACAGCGTGCTCGTGAAGCTGAACCAGATCGGGACGCTCACGGAGACGATGGAGTCCATCGAGATGGCCCAGCGCGCCGGGTGGACGGCGGTCATCAGCCACCGCTCGGGCGAAACCGAGGACACATTCATCGCGGACCTCGCGGTGGCGACCGGCGCAGGCCAGATCAAGACCGGCGCTCCGGCCCGGAGCGAGCGGACAGCGAAGTACAACCGCCTGCTCCAGATCGAAGCCGAGCTCGGCGCTGGCGCGACGTACGCAGGCTGGGACAGCATCAAGCAGCTCGGGGCGCGCCCGGCCCGCGAGACTGCCGGCCGCGCTCGCGCGCCCCGTGCCGACCGGCGCCCGCCGCGCGCCCGGCACTGAGATGACACCGGAAGTCCGGGCCATCGCCGACCGGTTCATGTACGAGCAGGCGACGCTGAAGCACATCGCCGCGCTGGCGCCCGAGGGTGCGCTCGGCCGGCCCGTGCCGGGCACGGACTGGACGGTGCGCCAGCTGCTCGGGCACCTCGCGCAGTCGCTGAACGACTACGCGGAGACGGTGCGGAAGATGGCCGCTGGCGAACCGGCCATACCGGAGGACTGGGACCCGCACGCGGTCAACGCGGAGACGGTCGCCAGACTCGAGAAGGCTTCGCTCACGGACCTGTTTCAGCTCTTCGGCAGCGGGATCAACGACCTGGTCGCCGAACTCACCGCGATCCCCGACGAGCAGGTGGAAGAGCAGTTCGGCCCAACGCCGGTGATGAGCACCCTCCACGTGCTCGCCGGACACTGCCTGACCCACGCGATACCGCTCGTGGAGGCGCTCCCCGAGGTGCGGATGGACGCCCTGGTGCTGAACTGGCTGCTCTACGCCGACTTCGAAACCGATGAAGGCCGCGCCTGGCAAGACGCACTGATGAAGGAAGCGCAGGCGTACATCGAGAGTCTCCCGGACGATGAGGAGGAGGACGAATGAGCTCACCGGCGGTGCTCCAGGTCATCGACGAGCTTGATCGGCACCGCGCGAGGTTCGAAGCGTTCTGCAGGTCGCTCTCAGCGGAGGAACTCGTGCGCCCGGTGCCGTCGAGCTCGTGGCAGGTGCGGGATTTCATCGCCCACCTTGCGACCATCGATGTGCCGGTCGCGGAGATGTTCCGGGCGATGCACGCCGGCGAGGATACCGGCCTTCGCACAGGGGACGGCGAGAAGTTCGACGTGGACGGCTGGAACGACCGCCAGGTGATCGAACGGCGCGCGCTCGATCTCGAAGCGGTGTTGGCGGAGGCCGCACAGACGCGCGCCGACCTGAAGGAGCGCCTCGCCGCGATCACGGACGAGGACCTCGCGCGGACGCTGAAGTTCGCGGGAGATTCGACGCGGCCAGCCGCCGAGATTCCGTTCGGGGCGTATCTGCGGGGCTGGTGCAAACACGACCCGATGCACGCCATGGATATGAGCCGCGCACTGCCCGAGCGGCAGGCGGAGCTGGCGCCCTGGTTCGACGACCCGGTGATCCAAGGCTTCCGGAAGGCGATGAGCCGCTAGCGTTGGAGGTCCGCGTCTCGCCGCCGAGGGTGTTTCCGGTTGCGACGCTGGCGGCGAGGCCGCCCGCGGATTTGGCGGGAAGCCCGGACGCCTACCGGCAAACGTCGTTCGTGCTCGAGGCGGACCTCGATGCCGTGCTCTCCGGGCTGAACGCGGAGGGCGGGATCGCGGAGGCGTCCTTAGGCGCCAGGTTCCGCTCCCAGGCGATGGTTTCGGCCCTGGGGCTCTGGTCCCGGTCGTGGCTCTGCCGGCTAGAAGCCCTGCACGCGGTCCAGTGGGGGAACTACGCGGCGGCCACGCCGCTGGTGCGTTCGGCCGCGGACTACCAGGCGGCGATGCTCTACTTGCTTCGGACGGGAGCGCAAGAGTGGCGCGAGTGGCTGGATTCGGGCGGGATCGCGATAGCCGCCGAGCAGCACGCCACGGAGTACACGCTGCACGCGTTCCGGGCGGCCGAGATCCTGGCTGCGCACGACATTCTCGGGCCGCTCTACCGGGTGGCGACGGACTTCTCACTCTCGCATTTCGGTTCGACCTTGCTGGTCGCGGGGAATGAATCGGCGCCGGACCACGTTTCGATGACGTTCGGCGACCGCGACTTTCACTTCGGACTGGCGGAGCTGCACCTGGGCTGGCTGATCGAACTCGGCATCGCCCAGGTCGAGACGCTCAGGGAGTTTCCCGGGGTGTTCGCCGCATCGGAACTTGCCGAGGGCTGGCTGGCCAGGGGAAGGGCGGCGCTGGCCGGGGCGGCGCGATGCCGGGTGGAACAGGTTGACCAGGACGGGGTGCGCCGCTACCTGGTCCACAACTGGCGCAGGGAACCCCGTTCGGCGCCCAAACGGATCCTCCTCTGAACGTCGTCTAAGGCATGGGCGTTGTAGCATGGGCCGGATGCGACGCTTCCTTTTCGCGGGCGCCATACTGGTTCCCGCTCTTGTCCTGTTCTCCAGCTGCGGCGACGACGGCGACGATGACACGCCGAAGTCCGGCAGCACCGACGAGGAGTACCTCGCCGCGATCTGCAAGGGGACGTCGGACTTCTCCAACGCCCTCCTGACGAAGACGACGGCCGCCGATATCGGCAACGTCATTGAGGACTTCATCACGCTGATGAAGGACGCCAACCCGCCCGCCGACCTCGCGGACTACAACCAGGAGTTCGTGAAGTACCTGGAGGACGCGGTCGCCGACCCGACCTCGCTGGTGACGCGCGAACCGCCGTTGCCGCCGGACGACATCCAGCGGCGGCTGGCGGCGAAGG
>CALMIW010000010.1 GCA_937864275.1 uncultured Dehalococcoidia bacterium | reverse complement strand
CTCAACGGGCTGCGGGTCAGCGAAGCTTGCGAGACCGACATCGGCGACCTCGGCTTCGACCGAGGACACCGACCGTCACGCCGCGTACGTCGTCGTCGCATTCGTCGCCGGTTCGTGACCTGACACCGGTTGTGCGGACACGCATCTCTGATATCGTCAGATATCAGGAGGTGGAACCCATGGCTGACATCCTCATCCGCGACATTCCAGACGAGGTGATCGCAGCGATCGATGCGCGTGCCAGGCGCGTCGGGCTCTCCCGTACCGAGTACCTCCGCAGAACGCTCGAACGTGAACGAGCCGGCAGCGCCGGCCCGCTCACGCTCGTTCACTTCCAACGGGTCGCCTCGCTCGCGGCCGATCTCGACGACCCTGAGGTGATGGCGAACGCGTGGTCATGACCGCCTGGCTCATCGACAAGTCCGCGCTCGTTCGCCTGAGCAGCGCCAAAGATGCAGATGAATGGGTCAGCCGCATCGATCGCGGGCTCGTCCGGATCTCCACGGTCACCCGACTCGAGGTCGGGTACTCCGCACGCACTGCGACCGATCACCGCACGTTGCTCACCGAGCCACCGATCTCATCGATGCCCGTCGAGTATCTGACCCCGAAGATCGAAGACCGCGCCGTCGAACTGCAACTCGCGCTCGCAGAACGAGGACACCATCGGGCGCCCTCCCTCCCCGACCTGTTGATCGCTGCCACCGCCGAGCTCGCTGACCTCACCGTCCTGCACCTCGACAAGGACTACGAACTCATCGCCGAACTCACCGGCCAACCAACAGAGCGCCTCGAGCTGAGCTGAGAGCACATCTACCCCCTACCGCCGGGCCGCACGCATGGCGGACCGATCTTCCGACTCGCGGTGCTCGTGTGGGGTAAGCGACGAGGCCATTCGAATCTCGACGGTGCCATCGACTCGTACCGAAGCCCATGGGCGACCGGCATCTCGGCCGGCAGCCGATCGGCACTACCCGGAGGAGAGCGACATCGGTTCGAGCGCGAGTTCGGCGTCGCCGCAGCGACACACCCCTACAAGGACCCCGGTCCGATGGGCGATCCAACCGAGTCGACACCCCAGCAGCTGAAGTACCTCTGGCACACCCTTCTCGCACACGGCCACGACGCGGAGCGAGGGCACTCAGCCGCGAGTGCCCCCGAGCGCCGAAACGGCGACACTCAGCGTTGATGCGAGGGTCGGCAAGACTCAGGCTGTGCCGAAGCTGATCGCCGATGTCGTCGAAGCTGGAACGATCGCCGCCGGGCTGCAGCCGACGCTCACCGTCGACGACGAGCTCGTACTCTCATCCTTCGACGACCGAGACGTCGATGCGGTGGTCGAAGCCTTCTCGGTCCCCGACATCCAGTACTTCCACTTCCGCCAGCTCGATCCGGCCGAGGCATCGCAGTGGATCGAGCAGACTCACCAGGCATGGCGCGACGAGCGTTCCGCCACCTGGGCGATCCGGCAGCTCTCGAACGGTCAGGTGCTCGGCCGAGTGACGGTGTATCTGCGATTGGCCGAAGGACATGGCGAGGTGTCGTACTGGGTGCTTCCGACGGCGCGCCGACGTCAGGTCGCGACTCGCGCGTGCCGAGCCGTCACAGCGTGGGCGCACGGCGTTGGCATTCATCGTGTCGAGCTCCAGCATTCGGTGAGGAACGATGGATCGCAGCGTGTCGCTCTCGCCGCCGGGTTCGCGTTCGAAGGGATCCAGCGCGGCGCTGCTCGCCTTGTCGACGGATGGCACGACATGGCGCTCTACGCCCACTTGTCCACCGACACCGCGTAACGACTCGCCCCATCGCCGGTTGACAGTCGGTGTCCCGTGGAGGTTCCACGACCTTCGGGAGGTTCCCATGCCATCGGATCGGTTCCGACCCGGCACGGTACGTCCGCCGCCCCGAAGGTGCACCCGAGCCAGGGGCCGCCGGTCGGTGGTGGAGAGGCGGAGGACGTGCCGCGGATGTCAGCAGCCAGGCGGAACGAAACAATCTTGGGACTCGCCACCCAGCCGCTGCGCGAGGCTGCGGAGGTGGACGTGACGGCGCGGGCGGTTCTTGTCGTGGGGGCTCAAGCATCAGGAAAGTCCTCCGTCGGCCGAGCGCTCGCCGAACGGGTCGGCCGTGGAGCGTTCATCGAGGGGGACGTGCTCTGGAAGATGATCGTCGCCGGTGCTGTCGACATGTCGAGCGACCCCAACGCCGAGGCTGACCGGCAACTCGCCCTGCGGTATCGCCACGGGGCGATGCTGTGCGAGTCATTCGTCCGTGAAGGGTTCGTCGCCGTTCACGCCGAGAACATGTACGGCCCAGAGGTGGAGCGACACGTGCGCGCGCTGCGCTGCGCCCGGTCCCTCGTCGTTCTGCGACCCCGGGCTGAGGTGATCGAGGAACGCGAACGGCGGCGCGGAACGAATGCGTACAGAGGGTGGATTCCTCCCGGAGGCACGCTGCTCGACGCGATCTAGCGATTCGACGAATGGCTCGACGGGACGCCACAAATCGGATTGTGGGTCGACTCGTCGGATCAGAGCGTCGACGAGA
>CALMIW010000009.1 GCA_937864275.1 uncultured Dehalococcoidia bacterium | reverse complement strand
TCGTCGAGGACGCCGCCGTACCGGCGTTCGGCGAAGCAGGGGATGGCGAGGCTTGGTTCGCCGGTGGCCAGGGCGCGGCCCCAGGAGTCGGCGCAGGCGGACTCGCCGACGACGCTCCATTCGAACTTCTTGTAGCCGGCCCACTGGAGGCCGTTGATGAGGATGATCATCTGGCCGGGGGTGGCGTAGACGAGGCAGATGTCGGGCGGGTCGAGGCGGCCGGAGGTGAGCGGGGAGACGGCCATGGCCTGGTACTTGCCGAAGGGGACGGTATCCATGGCCGCCTGGTGGGCGGCGGAGTCCTCGATGGTTTCGAACCAGACGCCGGCCATGTTCTTGCCGGACAGCCAACGGTCGTCGCGCGGGCTGAGGCCGATGACGGCGCCGCACTGGGCGCCCACGAGGTCGTCGTTGGTGATGCCGACGGTCCAGCCGAGCCGGGCCGCCTGGGCGACGATCTGGTCGGTGGTGTGGATGTCCTTGGGGCGGCGAATCTTCGGGACGGCGGCCATTTCCTCCACCGTCGCGAACATCTTCATGCCGATGGGGGTCGTCTTGAGCCGGAGAAGCCGGTTGAGATCGTCGACGAGCCTGGGCCAGTCGTAGGCCTGGGGGTCTTCGATGGCGATGTCGTCGCTGGAGATAACGGACACGGTGGGCCTCCGGCACGGGAACTTGGCGGGATAGTACGCCTTTCGCGGATGCGGCTCACTGAGGGTGGCGGAGCGTGAGCGAAAACGGCAGACTCTCGAATCACCTTCGCAACGGAGCCGCACCGATGACCGAGATCACGCACCGCACCATCCAGACGAACGGCATCAGCATGCATATCGCGGAGGCCGGCACAGGCCCCCTCGTCGTGATGTGCCATGGCTGGCCGGAGTCGTGGTATTCGTGGCGGCACCAGCTGACGGCACTGGCCGAGGCGGGCTACCACGCGGTGGCGCCAGACCAGCGCGGGTACGGCAAGACCGACAAGCCGGCGGCTATCGACCAGTACACGCAGCTGCACATGGTCGGCGACATCGTCGGGCTGCTGGACGCGCTTGGCGAGGAGACGGCGGTCATCGTCGGCCACGACTGGGGGGCCCCGGTCGCCTGGAACTCGGCCCTGCTGCGGCCGGACCGGTTCCCGGCGGTGGTGGGGATGAGCGTGCCCTACGGCCCCCGCGGCGACTTCAAGCCGACCGACGGCATGAAGATGGCCTTCGGCGACAACTTCTTCTACATCCTCTACTTGCAGGAGCGGGGCAAGGCCGAGGCCGAGCTCGAAGCCGACGTGGACGCCACCATCCGCCGGCTCTACTTCTCGGCCTCGGGGGACGTGGTTCGCACGGAGGAGATGGCGGCGCCGCGGCCGGCCGCGACGACGAAGTTCCTCGATGGGATGGTCGATCCGGACACGCTGCCGGGATGGCTTTCGCAAGGCGACGTGGACTACTTCGCCGGCGAGTTCAAGGCGGCGGGCTTCCGGGGCGGGCTGAACTGGTACCGGAACATGGACCGGAACTGGGAGCTGATGGGCGCCTGGCGAAACACGAAGGTGACCGTACCGGCGCTGTTCATCACGGGCGAGAAGGACCCCGTGCGGGGGTTCGCGCCAGAGGCCACGATCCGCCAGAACGTGCCGAACCTGAAGGAACTGGTGCTGGTGCCCGGCGCCGGGCACTGGGTGCAGCAGGAGCGGCCAGCCGAAGTGAACGCGGCACTGATCGGGTTCCTGAAGGGTCTCTGATGCTGTGGGTTGCTCCGAGATGCCGTTGAGGTTCAACGGCCGCGTAGGCTAGTGGCATGGCGCGCGCGGTTGTGCTGCTTGGGCCGCCCGGGAGCGGGAAATCGACGGTTGGTACGGAGCTCGGCCGCCTCGGCCTGGCGTGGCGAGACTGGGAACCGCGGCTCCTGGAAGCCTGGGGCGACCGGCAGCAGTTCCTCGCGAACAAGGAAGCAGCGCTGGCCGGACTCCACGCCGAAATACGGGCGTTCATCGAATCCGCGGACTCGGCGGCGGTCCTCGAGTCGACCGGGCTCTCGGACCGGGAGTTCCTCGACGAACTCCAGCGGGAGCAGCCGGGCACCCTGTTCGTGAGGCTCGACGTCTCCGAGACCGAGGCGCTCAGGCGCGCCGCGGGACGCCCACAGGGCCGCCACCTCGCCGACGATCTCGAGGCGAACCGGGCGGTCTGGCGCGCCTTCGCGACACATGTGGCGCCAAACCGGCGGGTGGACCTGGTCATCGACACGGAGAGCGTCGGGCCGGCGGAAGCCGCACTGACGATCCTTCGCCGCCTTCGTGAACTTGTATGACCTGCGGGGAGCCGCATCGACATCCAGCGGTGCGCGCTCGAAAATCCCCTCGTGGCTGACGCACCCCTGATCACCTCGGAAGAATTCGACGCACTGGAGCCGGAGTGGGCGGCACTCTGGGCGACGGTGGGCGACGCAACGCCGTTTCACCACCCGGCCTGGTACGGGGTGTGGCTGCGCCACTTCGGGAGCGGGACCTCGCCGGTGTTCCTTTCGATCCGCCGGGGAGGGGACCTCGCCGG
>CALMIW010000008.1 GCA_937864275.1 uncultured Dehalococcoidia bacterium | reverse complement strand
TCGATGGCCTCCGCGGTGGCCGCCACCTTCACGACGAATCCGAGCGCGGCGACATGGTCCTTCAGGACAAAACGCTTGCGGATCGCGTGCTCGCCGTCCGGCTTCCAGCCCTTCAGTCCGGCCAGTGCCTCCGCCACCTGTTCCGCGCTCAACCTGGTGCGTGCCATCGTGAACCCTCGAGGTAAACAGCCCTTCGCGGTGCCTAACCGCGGCCGGACGTAGTATGGACTCTCGGATGAAGAGGGAACGGCTTGGGGAGAGGCGCGTTTCCCGCCGCTGGATGCTTGGCGCCATGGGCGCCACGGCAAGCGCGGCAGGCATGGCAGCGCTTCGCTGCAGCGACGGCGACGGGACCCCGCCCTCTCAGGTTCCCACGCAGATTGAGGACGAGACTCCTGGCGCCAGCCCGACTGCGCGCCAGCAGGACGGGAAGCGCGGAGAGACCCTCCGCTACACCGGCTTTGTCGTCCGCGACCAGTCGTTCGATCCCCACAAGACCCACGCGGGGCCGTTCTACGGCCACCAGGCGCTCATCTATAGCCGGTTGCTCGCTTACCAGGACCAGGCCAAGGGGACCATCGTGCCGGACCTGGCAGCGGCGATGCCCGAGATGCCCGACGCACAGACGATGGTCTTCCGGCTGAACCCGAATGCCCGCTGGCACGAAATCGCGCCATTGAACGGGCGCGCCGTCACCGCCGCCGACGTGAAGTACTCGATCGAACGGCAACTGACCGACGATCAGTCGTTCGTGCGCAAGGCGCAGTGGTCCGTGGTCGAATCCGTTGAGGCCTCGGACGAACGAACCATTACCGTGAGGCTGAAGTCGCCGATGGCGGCCATGCACCACCTGTTCGCCGACGTCCACAGCTTCGTCGTCGCGCCCGAAGCCGCCGGCGATCGCAACAACATCACCGACGCCACGCAGATTGGCAGCGGCCCGTTCCAATGGGTCGAGTGGGTCGATGGCAGGCACGCCAGTGTCCGGCGCAACCCGAACTGGCACGGCGGCGATGCCCGCCCGAACCTGGATGGCATCTCGCTGGTCCAGCCGACTTCGACGGCCGAGGTCGAAGGCAAACTGCGGACGCGCGAGATCGACGCCGCGATGGTCGGTCGCGTGCTGGCCGAGAAGTTGAAAAAGGCGAGCCCGCAACTCACCGAGACCACGATGGGCCACTCGCAGTTCTTCGGGATGCGCTTCTCGCTCGTGAACGACCCCTACAACGACCCGCGCTTCCGGTCCGCGGTCACGATCGCGCTCGATCGGCGGGCGATGATCGACAAGTTCTTCGGCGGTTCTGGTGGGGTGAACCCCTGGATCAGCTGGCCGATGACCGACTGGGCGCTGCCCGAGAGCGAACTGACGACCGTGGCGGGCTACCGGCCGGGCGTCGGTGGCCGCGCCGAAGACATCCGTGAAGCGATGGCCCTCCTCAATGCGTTCAAATCGGAAAAGACGGTGAAGGACGACCTCCCGCTCTTTGTCCTCGAGGAGACTGAGTCCGCCCTGGAGTTCGGCGCCACCATTAAGGAACAACTCGCGATGAACCTGGGCCTCGAACAGGTTCGCGTGGTTCCCCTGCCCCTGGCCGAACTCTCGCGCCTGCTTCTCACGGGCGAAGCCCCATGGGCGGCGGCCCCGGACAGCGGCTGGATCGACCTCGACGACTGGGTGTACCCCTACTTCCATGCGAACGGCACGAAGAACAGCTTCCCGCTCCGGGACACCGAACTGACCACAATGATCGACGCGCAGCGCGTGGAGTTGGACAAGAACGCTCGCCGGGAGATTGGCTACAACATCCAGCGGCGCCTGCTCGCGATTAACGCCGGCGTGAACCTCGTCTCTGAGCGTGTTGTCTCGCTCGCCTGGCCGTACGTGAAGGGCTTCCCGCTCGATACGGCCGACGGCTACCAGCACCGGTTCGCCGATTGCTGGATCGACCAGTCCGACGCGACCTTCCGCGGCCGGTAGCTCGACTCCGCTCCGGCCGTCGCGCCTGTGCGATCCTGCTGGCGATCCCCTCATCCGCGAGCGTAATGTTGGAGATGAGGGAGGTGCCGCATGGGCCACGATCTTCATCCCGCCCAACGCGAACGCCTGCGCGCGGCGCTCGCCCGCGTCACGGAGGTCTTCGTCTCTCGCAATGCGACCGCCGAGGACCTGGCCGCGTGGGCCGGGATCGTCGAGGGCTACGCCGATCAGCTGGACTCCGCGCCGCCGGAGAGCGTGCTCTGGGGCATTGGCAACCGGGGCCTGATGGCCGTGCGCGGGATCCTGGCTCCACCGGGCTTCGCAAGTCCGCCCGTGGTCGCCGGCGACGCAGTCACCGCAATCGTCACGTTCGGCGCCGACCAGGAGGGCCACCGCGGAGTCGCCCACGGCGGCTCCATCGCCCAGGCGTTCGACTACCTCGTGGGGCTGCTGGATTGGCCGGGAACGGGCACGGTCTACACCAGCGAGCTTCGCGTACGCTTCCTGAAGCCCGTCCCGCTCCAGCAGCAACTCACTTTCGACGCGCGTGTCGAGGCCGTCGACGGTATTGCCCGCCGCGTCTCGGCACGCGCGACCCTCGGGAACACCGTCCACGCCACGGCGGAGGCGGCGCTGGTGGTCAAGGCATCCGCTCCAACGAGGAAGGCGCCGTGAGCGGTGGCGGCGGTTCGAGCTAGTAGCGGCCGCCGAGTTTGGAATGGTCCCAGCTGTACACGTCGACCGGGTTCACCTTCACGATGACGCGCTTGCTGGCCACCTTGAGGGCGGCTTCCGGGGTCTCCGTGGGCACCGGGATTCCGTTGTACTTCGCCCCGACGAGGCCCATCACTTTCGCGGTGAACGGGGTGTCTTCGATGAGCTCGGCTTCACCCTCGATCACGAGGCCCTTCAGCTCGGCGTAACCCTTCCCGGCCTCGAGCATGCAGGTGATCTTCGGGTCCCGGCGCAGGTTCAGGATCTTCTGACTCTTGGCGAACGTCGTGAAGTGGATCTTCCCGTCGATGACGACGTACCACATCGCGACGAGGTGAGGGAAACCCTTGTGGCCGTTCGAGGCGACCTGCAAGGTCCAGCCGTCGTTGAGGAACTGCTCCTGCTCGGCATCGGTAAGGGAAATGGCGCCGCGGCGGCTGGGCATGGGGCTTGCTCCGGGTGTCTAGAATTCGTCCCCACAGTAGAGCCGCTCCAGCGAAATGCGGCAAGGAGTACCAGCATGACCTTCCAACACGGCACAGGCTCCCGCGAAATCCAGGACCGCTTCGACACGCGCCGCCTCGCTGATGCGATTACTTCGGCCACGGTCCACGACTTCATCTCGGAAAGCGACCGGCATTTCATCAGCCAGATGGACATGTTCTTCATCGCCACCCAGGGCGCCGATGGAAGCCTCGATTGTTCGTACAAGGGCGGCGAGCCGGGGTTCGTGAGAGTCATCGACGAGAACACCATCGCCTTCCCGAACTACGACGGCAACGGCCAGTACATGACGACCGGGAACATCCGCGAGACCGGGAAGGTCGGCATTCTGTTCATCGACTGGCAGACACAGTGGCGGATGCGTTTGAACGGCACAGCGAGCATCGACTTCGATGACCCCCTCAAGAGTGACTGGCCTGAAGCCCAGTTCGTTGTCCGGGTCCGTGCCGAGGAGGTCTTCCCGAACTGCCCGCGCTACGTCCACCACATGGAACTGGTCGAACGTTCGGAGTACGTGCCCAGGGATGGCTGCGAAACGCCGGACCCGGACTGGAAGAGGCATTTCGAGGACGCCCTGCCGGAAGAACAGAAGAAACGCCGTGCCGCTCGCCAGTCCTGAGTCAGGCTGCGAGGGGTAGACTGCCTCCATGAGCAATGGCAAGAACGGACGTGGGATCGAACCGGAGCCGGGCAAGAAGGTCGACATACGCGACTACGATGCCGGCGACACCCCGGGTATGTCGAAGGACGAGGCGATCGAGGAAATCGCCCGCCTGCGCATCCGCCTGAACGAATTGCAGGACCTCCTCTACGCCGATGAGCGGTTCGCGGTCCTCTTCGTCCTCCAGGCCATCGATACCGCGGGCAAGGACAGCACAATCAATAGCGTCTTCCAGGAAGTCGGCCCCATCGGCTGCCAGGTGGTTAGCTTCAAGGTGCCGACGCCCGAGGAACTGGCGCACGACTACCTCTGGCGCTACCGCAAGGCCACCCCGGAGAAGGGACACATCAAGATCTTCAACCGCTCGCACTACGAGTCGGTGCTGGTGGAACGCGTGAAAGACATTGTCCCCAAGAGCGTCTGGGAGAAGCGCTACGACGACATCAACGAGTGGGAAGACTATCTCGTGCGAAACGGCACGGTCGTCATGAAGTTCTTTCTCCTCATCTCGAAGGATGAGCAGCGCGAGCGCCTCCAGGAGCGTGTCGACAATCCGAAGAAGCAGTGGAAGTTCCGCATGGGCGACCTGGGAGACCGGAAGCTCTGGGACAAGTATGTCGAGGCGTACAACGACGCGATCACCCGCTGCAACACGAAGGAAGCGCCCTGGCACGTCATCCCGGCGAACAAGAAGTGGTACCGGGACGTCCTCGTCGCGCGGGCGCTCATCGAGAAACTGGAGTCGCTCGACCTGCGCTACCCGCCGGCCGACCCGTCGATCATCGGCGTGAAGGTCGAGTAGCGCGCCTGTCCACGTATAGTCTCCGCATGTCGTCGCCGCCCCACCCATCCGGAGCACCTGGTTTCGAGCGCGAAGGTCTTGCCGCCGAGATGGAGGCAGTCCTTCGCCGCCACGTGATGGATGCCTGGTTCCCGCGCTGCGTCGATGAGGAACTCGGGGGCTTTCACAGCACCTTCGACTACCGCTGGCGGCGAACCGGGACGAACGACCGCATGCTCGAGTTCCAGGCCCGCCAGGCGCGCGTCGCCGCGAAACTGGCGCTTGCCTACCCGGCAGAAGGGCGCTGGCAGGAGTACGCGCTGCACGGGCTGCGCTTTCTGCGGGAGCGGATGTGGGATCAGCAGCATGGTGGCTGGTACTGGATGGTCGCGGGTGATGGCCGGCCGCTCGCCGGGGCGACCAAGCACGCCCACTCCGGCGCCTACGCCGTGCAGACAGCGGCGCTGGTCTACCAGGCCACCGGTGAGCGATGGGCGATGGAACATGCCGAGGACGGCCTCGCATGGTTCGACCGGTACGCCCCCGACAAGGAGCACGGCGGCTTCCACAGCTGGCTCACCCGCCGGGGCGACGTCATCCGCCAGCGGGGCGAAATCCCGGCGGGCATGCCCCGGGAAGACCCGCTCGGTCACGATGTGGGGCTCAAAGACGTGAACGTCCACGGCGACTGGTTCGAAGCGCTGCTGGACTTCACCGCCAACTCGGACTCGGCGCGTGCCCGCGAACTGCTCGTCGAAGCGGGCCGGATCTACCTGGAGCGGGCCGTAACCCGCGCGGGCGAAGTGCACTATGCCTTCCACGACGACTGGACGCCCCAGCCTGGGCCCGAGTGGTACGGATACGGCTTCGAAGCCACGCACCGGTTCCTCACGGGCGCGCGGGTGCTACCCGAACTTCCGGAGATGGAGGAGCGGGCCGAGACGGTGTTGCGCCACACCCTCCGGATCGCCCGCCGGCGCGACGGCGGATTCCGTTACTCCGGCCCTGCCGGACTGCCGCACTCGGTGGAAGGCGAAGATGTCCGGGCGAACGCGCGCCTTTGGTGGGTCCAGCTGGAGGGCCTGCGTGGCCTCTCGCTCTACGCGGTGCGCGAAGCCGAGCCGGGCATCTACTGGCGCATGCTCAGGGCCTACTGGAAGTTCTTCGTCGCCAACTTCGTCGACGACCGCCACGGCGGCATCTTTTCAAGACACCGGGACGACTGGCGGCCGTGGGTGCGCACCTGGATGCCGCGACAGGGTTGGGCGTTCCAGAAGGGCCGTGATTGGAAGGATGCGTCTCACGAGACGGGCGCGCTCCTGGCGAGCATCGCGGCGCTGCGCGGCACGGACACAGTGGACGCCGTGGCCGGCGGCTCCTGACACTCCCCTGTCAGGAATCGAACCAAATCGCTCCCCGGCATCCGCTACACTCATTCCTATGGTCACCGCACCTCCGCCCGCCGCGCCCGCGAACTTCCACCTCACCGCCGACTACCAACCAACCGGCGACCAGCCGCAGGCGATTGAGAAGCTGGTCGATGGCCTGAACCGCGGCGACCGCTACCAGACGCTGCTCGGCGTCACCGGCTCGGGCAAGACCTTCACCATCGCCAACGTGATCCAGCAGACCGGGCGGCCGACCCTGGTGCTCGCCCACAACAAGACGCTCGCGGCGCAGCTCTGCTCCGAGCTCAAGGAGTTCTTCCCGGAGAACGCGGTCGAGTACTTCGTCAGTTACTACGACTACTACCAGCCTGAGGCCTACATCCCGCGGACCGACACCTACATCGCCAAAGACGCCGACATCAACGAGGAGATCGACAAACTCCGCCACGCCGCTACCCGGTCGCTGTTCACCCGGCGCGACGTGATCATCGTTGCCAGCGTCTCCTGCATCTATGGTCTCGGCGAGCCGGACCAGTACGCGGAGTTCGTCCTGTCCTTCAAGAAGGGCCAGCAGTTCAGCCGCCAGGACGCCATCCGCAAGATGGTTTCGATGCAGTACGAGCGGAACGACATGAACGTCGTCCGCGGCAAGTTCCGGCTGCGCGGCGATTCGCTCACCATCCTCCCGAGTTACGACGAGCTGGCCGTGCGCATCGACTTCTTCGGCGACGAAGTCGAGCGCATCGTCGAACTCGACCCGCTCACCGGCGAGATCGTCGCCGAACACGAGGAGATGGATATCTTCCCGGCGAAGCACTTCGTAACGACGTCCGACCGTATGCAGCAAGCCATCGCCGGCATCGAGAAGGAACTCGCGGAGCAGCTGGAGATCTTCCGCAGCCAGGGCAAGATCCTCGAAGCAGCCCGCCTCGAAGAGCGCACCCACTACGACATCGAGTCGATGCGCGAGACCGGCTACTGCCCCGGCGTCGAGAACTACTCCCGCCATCTCCAGGTTCGCGAACCCGGGTCCACCCCCTGGTGCCTGCTCGACTACTTCCCCGACGACTGGCTCATCGTCATCGACGAATCGCACAACACGCTTCCGCAGGTCCAGGGCCAGTTCTTCGGCGACCGCGCCCGCAAGGAGACGCTCGTCGAGTTCGGTTTCCGCCTGCCCAGCGCGATGGACAACCGTCCCCAGACGTTCGAGGAGTTCGACCGCCACATCAACCAGGCGATCTTCGTCTCGGCGACGCCCGGCGACTACGAGATGAAGGTCTCGAGCCAGGTGGTCGAACAGGTCATCCGCCCGACGGGCCTCCTCGACCCGGAGATCGTGATCAAGCCGACCAAGAACCAGGTCGACGACCTGATGGACGAGATTCGCAAGACCATCGACAAGGGCCAGCGCGTCCTGGTGACGACCCTCACGAAGAAGATGGCGGAGGACCTCGCCGACTACCTGAAGGAAATGGGGATCAAGACCCACTACATCCACGCCGAGGTCGAGACCCTGGACCGCGTGGAGATCCTGCGCGACCTGCGCCTCGGCGTGTACGACGTGGTGGTCGGCATCAACCTCCTGCGCGAAGGCCTCGACCTGCCGGAGGTCTCGCTTGTCTGCATCCTCGATGCCGACAAGGAGGGCTACCTGCGCTCGAACCGCTCGCTCATCCAGACCATCGGCCGTGCCGCGCGCCACCTCGAGGGCCGCGTGGTGATGTATGCCGACAAGGTCACGCTGAGCATGCAGCACGCGATCGACGAGACCTACCGCCGCCGCAAGATCCAGGAGGAGTACAACCGCGAGCACGGGATCGAGGCGGCCAGCATCATCAAGTCGATTCGCGATATCACGGACCACGTCCGGATGGTGGCGGAGGAGAAGGCTCCCTACGACGCCGGCGTGCCCGCCTCCATGCCGAAGGACGAGCTGCTCCGGATGGTGAAAGAGCTGGAGACGCAGATGAAAACGGCGGCCAAGAACCTGGAGTTCGAGAAGGCCGCGGCGCTCCGCGACAAGGTGGTCGAACTCCGGCGCGAACTCGTCGGCAGCGAAGCGGAGGAACTCGCGGCCTTCGCCGAGGCGGCCGGACGCAGCGGCCCGCTCCGCTTCGGACGCAGCCAGGCTGGCGGCCGCGACCGAGGACGGCGGTACCGGCGGTAAGGAGGCGGAGCGATGCGGGAATCCGCGATGACTGGCGCCGTATTCGCGACGTCTGCCGTCGGAATGATCATCGGGTGGGTGACCTTTCCGCGGGTCGCCTTGCTGGTCAGGAAGCGTCGT
>CALMIW010000007.1 GCA_937864275.1 uncultured Dehalococcoidia bacterium | reverse complement strand
TATGACCACAGATCCAATCATGGACGAAATCATGGCGGCCACGGCAGTGCTGCACGGTGGCGATCGCCCCGGCGGACGAAGCCGCCTGGAAGCGATCTGGTCACGCATCGCAAACGATCCCGCGCCAATCCACGAATGTGCCCTGGCTCATTCGATGGCCGACGCACAGGAGGATGTATCAGACGAGTTGGCCTGGGATCTCCGCGCACTGGAGGCAGCCCTACGTTGCACCGATGCGGATGCCCGTAGCCACAGCCAGGCTTTCTCCATCGCGGCGTTCATGCCGTCGCTCTATGCCAACCTCGCGGAGGACTACTTCAAGCTAGGCGACCTCGCGCAAAGCGACGTTAATCTTGCGTCCGCGCGCAATCTCGCAGGAGATCTCGCCGACGATGCATACGGTCAGCTCATCCAGCGCGGCATTGAGCGCCTCGGCAGGCAACTCGATTCGTATCGATGAGCGAAGACCCCCGATCTGCTAGCGAACGAAGGGTCACGCAAACGTGAGGTTTCGCGGGTAGAATCCCGGCTCAACACTGCCGCGGAGGACACCCGTGCCCGGTACAACCGACCAGTACGAAGGCATGACCGCCGAAACCATCACGATCCCCGGCCACAACGGGGACAGGATCCACGTGTACTACGCCCGGCCACTCGGCCCGGGCCCGTTCCCCGGCATCGTCTGGATCCACCACTTCCCCGGCTGGGACGAGTGGTCCCAAGAGACCGCTCGCCAGCTCGCCTACCTCGGCTACGCCGCGGTCGCACCGGACCTCTACTGCCGCGAGGGCCACGGCGCACCCGAGGACATGGCCGCGAAAGTCCGCGCCAACGGCGGCGTGCCTGATGCCCAGGTGGTCGGCGACGCGGCTGCTTGCCGGGACTTCCTTCGGTCGCAGGCGAACGCGAACGGCAAGGTTGGCGTCATCGGTACCTGTTCCGGGGGGCGCCATTCCGTCCTTGCGGCGAGTTGCGCGCCGGGCTTCGACGCGGTCGTCGATCTCTGGGGCGGCGGCGTGGTGATGCGCCAGGAGGACCTCACCCCGATGCGGCCGGTCTCGCCCGTCGACTACACGAAGGACCTCGATTGCCCGATCCTCGGGCTCTTCGGAAACGACGACCGGGCGCCCACGCCCGAACAGGTGGACATCCACGAAGCCGAACTGAAGAAGCGCGGGAAGAAGTACGAGTTCCACCGCTACGATGGCGCCGGCCATGGGTTCTTCTACTACGACCGGCCACAGGCGTACCGGGCCGAACAGGCGGTCGACGGTTGGCGCAAGGTGCTGGACTTCTTCCAGCGGAACCTGGGGAGCTGAACTATGTGCACGAACATCGTCGAACGGACGAACGTGAGCGGCAGCGGCCGCGGCGCGCAGGGCTGGTTCAACCTCAACGAGGTCTCCGTGAGCTACGACCACCCCTTCCACGTCTCGCTGGAACATGCGTTGAACATCGACTTCACGAACGAAGCCTCGGGCGTCGGCGCGCGGGTTGCCGTCGAACTGACGCTCGATTCGGCGAAGGAACTGGCCCGGGTACTGCTGGAAGCCGTGAACCGCGCCGAACAGTACGAGGCGACCGGTTACGCCTGAGTTCGAGTGTGAAGACGCCGAGTAGGGAAGAACCTGAGTAAAGGTGGGGAACGACCCGTCAATCTTGGCGCGGTTGTGCCGATAACCGGGGTGTGGGACGGCGACCAGCCTGATGGTCCGCCCCCTGGGGAGACGCATGACCAGTTCGCAGTCGTTGACCAGCCTGATGGAGTCTTCACGGCTGCCCACCATTCCCGCCGTGGCGATGGAGATCATCGGGCTGGTGCAAAGGCCAGATATCGACATCGACCTCCTTTCGGACACGATCTCGCGCGACCCGGCCCTGGCGGTGCGAGTGCTGAAGACCGCGAATTCCGGTTTCTATGGCCGGCCGCGTTCGGTGAGCCGCCTGCGCGACGCAGTGATGGTGCTCGGCCTTCGCAGCGTGAAGACGCTGGCGCTGGGGTTCTCACTCGTGGGGACCATGCAGAAGCAGGCCGGCCGCCGGGGGACGGACCACACGCGTATCTGGCAGCGCAGCCTGCTGACGGCGACAGCGGCGCGGGCAGTCGCAACGCGAGCCGGCTACTCCTGCAGCGATGAAGCCTTCCTCGGGGGGCTGCTCCACCTGATCGGCGTCGTCGCGCTGGACCAGGCGCTGGGCGACGAGTACCGGCGGCTGGGCGAGGCGGCGGGAGACGACCTCGCGAAGCTCCGGGCGATCGAACGGACGCGCTACGGGTTCGACCATGCCGAGGCCGGCGCCGCACTGGCGGATAAGTGGAACCTGCCGGAGGCGCTGGTAACCGCGATCCGGATGTTCCCGAAGCCGGACAACGCCGATCGCGACTTCCGCGAGATCGTGCGCTGCGTTGCCACGGCCGAAGCCGCCGCCGATCTCGTGCTCGGCGACGATGCGGGCGCCGCCCTCTCCCGCTTCCGCTGGGACTGCGAGCAGCTCTTCGGGATCGGCGCCGAGGACGCGGACGAACTGGTCACGAAGTTCATGGCCGATGCCGAGGTGCTGGGCGCCATGCTCGACGTCCCGGGCGCGGCGATGAACGCCGAAGACGTGCTTGCCCACGCGCAGGAAGCGCTGCTCCAGCTGAGCCTGGAGTCGGAGCGGGAGAACGCCCAACTCCTGGCCGACCGCGAGCGCCTCACCGTCGAGGCCTCGACGGACGCGTTGACGGGCCTCGCAAACCGGCGCCACTTGGAGGAGTACCTCGCCGAGCAGTTCCGCATCTCGAGCAGGTACGGGACTCCGCTGAGCCTCATCATCTTCGACATCGACTTCTTCAAGCGCGTCAATGACGAGCACGGGCACCCCGTCGGCGACCAGGTGTTGCGCGAAGTGGCGGTGGTCCTTCAACGGACGATGCGCGAGGCCGACCTCTGCGCCCGCTTCGGGGGAGAGGAATTCGTCGCGGTGCTCCCGGCGACCTCCATCGAGGGGGCCCTGGACTCTGCCGACCGCGTCCGCGTGGCGGTTGAGCAACAGGCGATGCGGCCAGCCGGCGGCAAGCTCTCGGTGACCATCAGCGGCGGCGTCTGCAGCTACCGCAGCGGCGAGCAGCCCAGCCATGATTGGCTCCTGAAGGAGGCCGATATGGCGCTCTACGAAGCCAAGCGCACAGGCCGGAACCGGATCCACCGCTTCGAAGTGGTGGAGGCCGTCTCGCCATGGAGCCTCGCGGGATAGACCTCGGCGGAGCGGACCGCCAGCCGCCCGAGTAGACTCCATCCCCGGGGCACCTGCCCCGAGGGGTATTGGATGGCTAACCGATTCGATCTCTCCGGGAAGGTTGCGCTTGTCACGGGCGGGAGCCGCGGCCTGGGCCGGGAGATGGTGCTCGCCTTCGCGGAGAACGGCGCAGACGTCATCATCGCCAGCCGCAAGCTCGACTCTTGCGAGGAACTGGCCGCCGAAGTCGAAAAGACGTTCCCTGGCCGGCGCGCGCTGCCCGTGGCCTGCCACGTCGGTGACTGGGGGCAGGTGGAGCAGCTCGCGAAAACGGCATACGCGGAGTTCGGCCGGGTGGACGTGCTGGTGAACAACGCAGGCATGTCGCCCATCTACGACCACGTGAACAACGTGACCGAAGCGCTCTACGACAAAGTGCTGGACGTGAACCTGAAAGGGCCGTTCCGGCTGACGAGCATCATCGGCACGAAGATGACGGAGGGCGAAGGCGGCTCAATCATCATGGTTTCGAGCACCGCTTCGCTGCACCCGGGGGCGAACGTGATCTCCTACGCCGCCGCCAAGGCGGGCGTGAACGCGATGACCGCTGGATTCGCGCGGCACTTCGCTCCGAAGGTGCGGGTGAACTGCATCGTCCCGGGCCCCTTCTTGACCGACATCTCCAAGGCATGGGACATGGAGGACTTCAACAAGCGGGCGGCGACGACCATTCCCCTTCAGCGCGGCGGACAGCCGGAGGAGATCGTCGGCGCGGCGCTGTACTTCGCGTCGGAAGCATCGAGCTACACGACCGGTTCGTTGCTGGTGGTGGCGGGCGGCAGCGGCATCTAAGGCGGGATCCAGGACCGCACCGGGTTCGCTAGACTTCCCGGGCTTACCTCAAGAGGAGTGACCACAAGCATGGCTATCGATTTCGAGATCCCGGCCGAGGCAAAGGCTATCCGCGAGCGCGTGCGCAAGTGGGTCCAGGACGAATGCATCCCCGCGGAAAAGGAACTGGAGCACCGACCCTACAAAGAAGTGCTGAACGAGCTTCGGACGAAGGCACGGGCCCAGGGGCTGTGGTGCCCGTTCATCCCGAAGGAGTACGGCGGCATGGGCCTCGGGCCGCTCGCCAACGCCCTCGTCCAGATGGAGCTTGGCGAGAGCTACCTCGGCGCCCTCTCCATGAACACGCAGGGTCCCGACGACGCGACGATGCTGACGATCCTCACCCACGGGACGGACTACCAGAAGGAGAAGTTCCTCAAGCCCCTCCTCAACGGCGACAAGCGCGTCTGCTACTCGATGACCGAGAAGGCCGCCGGCGCCGACGCCACGGGGATGCGCACGAAGGCCGAGCGAGACGGCGACAACTGGGTGCTGAACGGCGAAAAGTGGTTCAGCAGCGCCGCGAGCCCCGCGGACATCGCCGTGGTGATGGCACGGACCGACCTCGAGGCGCCGCGCCACCAGCAGTTCAGCACCTTCATCGTGGAACTGCCGAACCCGGGCTACCAGATCGTCCGGGACATCAAGACGATGGCGATCGAGGGGCCGCTTTCCCACGTGATGGGCGGCGGGCACTCCGAGATCAAGATCGACAACCTTGTCGTCCCGCACGAGAACCTGCTCGGCGGGATTGGCAACGGTTTCAACATGGGCCAGCACCGGCTCGCCTACGGCCGTCTCCGCCACGGCATCCACAACGTTGCGATGGCCCAGCGCGCGCTGGACATGGCGGTCGCCCACATCACGGAGCGCGAGACGTTCGGGCGGCTGCTCTCGGAGCGCCAGGGCGTGCAGTGGATGATCGCGGACTGCGCCAGCGAGCTCTACATCGCGCGCCTGATGCTCATGCATATCGCCTACAAGGCAGAGAAGGGCATGGACCTCCGCCAGGAGAACGGCATCGCCAAGGTGTTCCTCGCGAACATGGTCTACAAGGTCGTGGACACGGCTATTCAGCTGCACGGGGCCCTCGGCTACTCCCAGGACACGCCGCTGGCGCGCTGGTACACGGGCATCCGCTCGCAGCGCCTCGTGGACGGCCCGGATGAGGTGCACCGCTGGACCACTGGCCGCAACGTGATCAAGGCGTACCAGCAGTTCGGCACGACAGCTAGCGCCTGCGGCGGCGAGCTTCTGTAGACATCGAACTCCATCGGCCCCCTCTCTGCTGTCGCGGAGAGGGGGCCTTTCGCGTCCTCCGCGCGCCGGAGGAGCCACACCCGAGCGGGGCTCGGGCCCGGAGGCGCCAGCCGGAAAGCCAGCCGCGCGAGCGGTTGACGGAAATGTCTTGAATTCGCCAGGCGAATGACGTACTGTGCTGCCGGGCGGAAGGAGGTGTCTATGCAAACCGAAGTCTGTTCGCCGTTCACCTCCGCCACTGGCCGTGCCTGATCCGCGCGATCCTGTGGCGGGGTTTCCCGCGGGCAAATCGCCCACTACCACAGGAGTTATTGTCTGAAACTGGAACTTGGAACTGTTCTCGCCTGCGACGGCGAAGGGTGCTCCGTGCGCCTCGCCGGGACGGGCGAGACCGTACGGGCGGCCTTCTCGCCGCTGGTGCGGGATCGTGTCCGCATCCGCCGTAGGCAGCTCGTGGCCATCGATACCGCGGCGTCGCCGCCGTCGATCGCCTGGCGCTGGTTCATCGGCGAGGTCGAAGGGGTTGGTCCCGAAGGCGTCTCGGTGCGCCGCCTGGACCAGCCGCCGGGGTCGTGCCGGGTGGTCTCGAACCCTCCGCCGGGCGTGCCTGTCCCGGTCGGGGCCGAGGTCTACTACGGCCACACGGCCGACTGGGAAGTCGTGGACACGGTATCCGGCGATGCTCCGGCCAACGCGGCCCGGATCGCCGAACGCCACTTCGACTACATCGAGGCGAAGCTGAGCGAATAGCACGCTTCGCCAACAACAAGGGGGCAGCCGTGTGGCTGACCCCTTGTGTTTCGTTCTCGTGCGGAGAGCGGCTAGTTCAGCCGCTCGACCACCGTGGCGGTGCCGATGCCGCCGCCGACGCACATGGTGATAAGGCCATAGCGGCCACCCGTGCGCTCGAGTTCGTTGATGATCGTGCTGAAGAGGCGCGCGCCCGTGCAGCCGGTGGGGTGCCCGAGGGCGATTGCGCCGCCGTTCACGTTCACCTTGCTCATGTCGGCGTTCATCTCGCGCTTCCACGAGAGGACGACGCTGGCGAACGCCTCGTTGATCTCGACGAGGTCGATGTCGCGCATGGTGAGACCGGCTCGCTGGAGGGCGAGCGGCGTCGCCGTGATCGGGCCGGTGAGCATCAGCGCGGGATCGGAACCGACCACGGCCTGGGAGACGATGCGGGCTCGAGGCTTCCAGCCCATCTCCTTCGCCTTATCGGGATGGGTGAGCAGCACGGCGGCAGACCCATCGGTGATCTGGCTCGAGTTGCCGGCGTGGTGGACGCCGTTCTCGCGGAAGCTGGGCTTGAGGCCAGAAAGGACTTCAAGGGTGGTGTTGGCGCGGATGCCCTCGTCGAAGTCGATGACGGCGTCGACGAGTTCCTCGGTACCATCCGCCTTCTTGTTCTTCTTCTTGCCGGGGACGGGGATCATCTCCTTCTTGAAGCGCCCTTCCTTCTGCGCCTGGGCAGCCTTCATCTGGCTCTCAACGGCGAATTCGTCGGCTTCGCCGCGGGTGATGCCCCACTTGTCGGCGATGCGCTCGGCGGAGAGGCCCTGCGACGTCAGGTCGTAGCTGTCCTGCATGGCCTTCGTGAACGGGTAGCCCATGTTCTGGCCGACGTTGGCGCCGAGCGGGATCTGCGACATGAACTCGGTGCCGCCAGCGACGACGACTTCGTGGACGCCGGAACCGATCTGGTTGGCGGCGAAGTGGACGGCCTGCTGGCTCGAGGAGCACTGGCGGTCGAGGGTGACGCCCGGGATGGTGTAGGGCCAGCCGGCGGTGAGGACGACGTTGCGGGCGAGGTTGGTGGACTGGGCGCCGACTTCGCTGACGCAACCGTAGATCACGTCGTCGACGATCTCGGGGTCGAAGTTGTTGCGCTTCGCGATCTCCTTCAGGAGGAGGGCCGACGTTTCGATCGGGTGATTCTGGGAGAGAACGCCGCCGCGGCGCCCGAGGGGCGTGCGGATCGCATCGACGATGACGACTTCGCGCATAGGTACTTCCTTGTGGGGTTTGTTTGCGTTGTGCGAAAGAAGTGTACGGCAATCCGGACCGAGTGGAGTACACGGGGCACCAGCGAATGGCCCGTGCCCGGGCCGGGCCGTCGGCTATCCTGAGCGAACACCAGGGAGGACTCCGTCATGGTTGGAACCGTCGAGGCCGTACACCGTAGCGGGGCGTACACGTTCTCTAAACCCAGCGCCGATGCCATCCGGCTGCTCGAGGGGCTCGGGGTCGAGGGCGACGTCCACTCCGGGACGACGGTGAAGCACCGTTCGCGGATGGCGATCGATCCGACGCTTCCGAACCTCCGGCAGGTGCACCTGATCCACGCCGAACTGCACGAACAGCTGCGCGAGCAGGGTTTCTCGGTGGGCCCCGGCCAGATGGGCGAGAACGTCACAACGCGGGGCCTGGATATCCTGGGGCTCCCGACAAACACCGTATTGCGCATCGGCGAAAGCGCGGTCCTGCGGGTGACCGGTCTTCGGAACCCGTGCGGCCAGCTCAACGGGCTGCAGGCCGGCCTGCTGAAGGCCTGCATCTCCCAGGATGCCGCGGGCAACGTCACCGAACGGCGGGCGGGCGTGATGGCGGTGGTGCTGGCCGGCGGCATGGTGCGCCCGGGAGACTCCATCGTGGTGGAGTTGCCGGCCGGCGAGCGGGAGCCGCTGAAGCCGGTTTAGGCAGGCGGCGCGACGAAGCGAAGGGCACCCGGAAGGATCTCAATCTTCGCCGGGAGGTAGCCCCCGAGTTCGCCGTCCAGGTCGAGCCGGGTGCGTTACGGAGACGAGAGTTCGACGAGCTTTGCGGGGTGGCGGTCGATGGCTTCCATGTCGACGTGCGTGCCGCCCTTGCGCTGTCCTTCGACCGCCTTGAGCACGGCCCGCCGGCCGAGGTCGCCCCAGCGGAT
>CALMIW010000006.1 GCA_937864275.1 uncultured Dehalococcoidia bacterium | reverse complement strand
GCTTTCATCACTCCGTAGGCGGGCTCGTATGGCGGGGGGGTGAAGTCGCCGACGATGAAGGCCGCGTCCCCGGCCGGCGCCTGGGCCATCCAATCCGCGATGGCCGTGGCCTGCTCGACGCGGACTTCCGGTTCTTCCGGCTTGTGGTGGAGGTGAGTGTTCGCGAACCAGATCGTCCGGCCCTCGGTGACGATGAGGACGCGCTGCGCGGACCGCCCGGTGCTGAGCCGAAGTTCCTCGTGCGCCTGGATGTCGCCGCGAGCGACGAGGATGGCGTTGCCGAAATTCGGGTTCCGTTCGTGGCGCGAGACGAGGCTGCGATAGTGCCGCTCCGCCAGCTGGCTCGAAAGGAAGTCGTCCTGGCGCGGCTCGCTGAAGATCACTTCCTGGAGGCCGATGATGTCGGCGTTCAACTCGGCGAAGGCCGCGCCAAGCAGGGGCTTCCGCTCGTCGTAGCGGTCGTTGATGTTCCGGATGTTGAAGGTGGCGACTCGCAGGTGCATCGCCGGGCACTTTAGTCGATGGCGCCCGCGGAGCGAAGCGCTTCCAGGATGTGCGCGCCGGTTTCGGGCGGAGCGTCGCCTTCGAACGTCATGATCGCGACCCCGTGAACGAACGGCGCGGCAACCAGCTGTTCGATCGTCGCCCTGAATGCGGCCCAGGCGAGTGACACGTCGCCGGTCTGGAGCATTTCGCGGAGCGACTCCGGCAGGCGGACGGCGAGCCGCTCCTCGATGCGTTCCGCCGCTTCGAAGGAGAGCAGCGGCATCGCCATGGCAATAACGCGCGTCTCCGGCGCGTCTCGCGCCACTGAGACGGCGTACGTCTCGAGTGTGGATGTCTCGAACACCGGTTGCGTTTGGACGTAGCTGGCGCCGGCCCGCAACTTCGGCATGAGGTTTCGGAGCACCGCCTCCGGGTCCCGGGCGTACTGGTTCAGCGTCGCGCCGACGAATGCCGCGGGCAGCCGGTCCCGGGTCATGGCGATCGCCTCCCGAATCGAGGGCGCATCGGGTACCTCGGCGCCCGCGTGGTCGCCGAGGATGCAGAGAACCTGGTCGATGCCGCCCTGGGCCGCCGTTTCCAGGTCCTGCAGGATTTCCCATCGCGAGCGCCCGCGCGTGACGAGGTGCCAGGCAGGCTCGATACCCTCGCGCTGGAGGGCGACGGAAGCTTCGAGGCTGGACTGCCGCCCCGGCCGCTGGATAACGTTGATGGCCTGGGGCGCCCCATTGAGCAGGCGGGCACGGCGGAGCAGCACCTTCGGCAGGACCTTCTGCGGAGGCAGGATCTCCAGTGCCACGGCGAAACGGCCGTCGTCGAGGCGGCGGAAAAAGCGCATCTCCTAAGGTTGGAATGCGCGGCGGTTGGCGTCTAGCCGAAGCTGCCGCGCGCGCCCCGAAGCCGCGGGTCCAGCAGGTCGCGCAGGGCGTCGCCCAGCATGTTGAAGCTGAAGACGGCCAGCGCGATGCAGATGCCCGGCCAGACCACGGCCTGGAGGTGCACCGACGAGATGAGGTTGCCAAGGTTGAGCATCTGGCCCCAGGTCGGCTTGTTCGGGTCGACAACGCCGAAGCCGAGGAAGCTCAGGGCCGCCTCCGCGAGGATGATGCCGCCGAGGCCAATGGTCGCCTGGACCATCAGCGGGCCGAAGATGTTCGGTACCACGTGCCGGAGCATGATCCGGGCATCGGTGCAACCGATGACGCGGGCCGCTTCGAGGTACTGGGAAGCCCGCACGCCGATGACCGAGGAGCGGATAACGCGCGACCCGCCGGCGCCGCCGAGGATGCCAAGGACGAGCGCCAGTTTGAAGAACGTGATGCTCCCCTCATCGAGCGGCAGCGGCCCATCCAGGTCCCAGCGGCCGATCATCTGGGGCAGGGCGAGCAGCACCACGAGCGCCGGCAGCGCCATGAGCGCATCGACGAACCGCTGGACGACGGCGTCGTACTTGCCGCCGAAATAGCCGCAGGTGACGCCGAGGAAGAGCGAGAGGCTCGAACTGATGGTTACGGCGATGAGCCCGATGTAGAGGGCCCAGCGAGCGCCGTACACGAGGCGGCTCAGCACGTCGCGCTGCAGCTGGTCGGTCCCGAGCGGGGAAGAGAGCGACCCTTCCACCACGCGGTCTCCGGCGATCTGGCTGCGCTCGTACTTCGTCGGGCAGAGGAAGGTGTCCTTGGGCCCGAGGCAGTAGTTCTGGAGCCGTTCGCCGACGCCGGTTTCCGCCGGGTCGTGCGTGGCGAAGACCTGGGGGACGAGTGCGACGATCAACATGAAGACGAGGATGCACAGGCTGATGAAGCCCATCGGCTTGCGCTTCGCGAGGGTGACGATGAACCCGGCGAAGCGGGCACCGGCCGAGTTGCCAGACGACTTCTGGAGGGTTACCTGGGTGGCTGCTGCTTCTGCCATCGCTTACGTCCTCGCTCGTGGATCGAGGACGGTGTAGCTCACGTCCACGATGAGATTGACCGTCACGACGGCGATCGAGAAGAAGAGCGCGACCCCCTGGACAACGGCGAAGTCCTTCTGGGCGACGGCAAGGATGAGGTGCCGGCCGAGACCGGGGATGCCGAAAATCTGCTCGAAGGTGACGGTACCGCCGATGAGCGTCGCGAGGGTCAGTCCGATGACCGTGATGACCGGAAGCATCGCGTTCTTCAGGGCGTGCTGGGTGATGATGGCGCGTTCGCGCAGGCCCTTGGACCACGCGGTGCGGATGTAATCCTGGCGGAGGACATCGAGCATCATCGTGCGGGCGAACCGCATGACCTGCGCGGAGGTGGCCAGGGAGACGATGAGCGCCGGCATCCACATCTGCTGGATATTCTTGAACGGGTCTTCAACCAGGCTGTTGTAGCGGATGGGCGGGATCCACTGGAATTGCTTGGCGAGCACCGCCAGGACGATGGTGGCGATGAGGAATCCCGGCACGGAGAGCCCGAAAATCGCGAAGGATCGCAGCACGTAGTCCGGCCACTTGTCCTGGCGCATCGCCGAGTACACGCCGACGGGGACGCCGATCAGGACGGCGAAGATGATGGCGAGGAACGCCAACTCGAACGTGACCCCGATCTTGGGGCCCATCTCCGAAAGGACGGACCTCGAGGTGTAGGCGGATTCGCCCCAGTCGCCCTGGATGACGCGTCCGAGCCATGCCACGTACTCGGTGGCCAATGGATTGTTGAGGCCGTACTCGTCCTTGATCTGCTCAGCCTGTTCCGGGGTGTAGCCCTCGCCGAGGCGGGCGGCCACAACGGAGTCCGGGTTCAGGCGAATCATTCCGAAAATCAGGAACGAGACGATGAGCAACGTCGGGATAGAAAGGACAATTCGGCGCAGTATGAACTGGTACATCGCCGCAGCTCCCGCCTGGATTTGAAAGATCGCGGGGGAGTGCGGATCCCGCACTCCCCCGGATAGCCTGGTGCCGGGCCGTTAGGCCTTGATCCAGACGTTTTCCGCGGCGTAGTACCCCGCAGCGAAGGGGTGCTGGGCGACGTTCTGGAGCTTCGCCGCCCACGCTGTGAGCGTGCCGCGGGAACCGATCCAGATCGGGCCGGGGGCGTTGATGATGTCGCGCTGGATCTCCTGGACGAGCGGCAGGCGAGTCTTCTCGTCGTAGACCGTCGACTGCTTGTCCAGCTTGGCATCGAGGCCTGCGAGCGAGTAGTCGCCGTAGTTGCGCGTGCCCTTGGTCTTGTCCGAGTGGTGGTAGATCAGGAGCTGCGCATCCGGGAAGCCGCCGGAAAGGAAGAGCGTGGTGGCCAACTCGTACTGGCGGCCCACTTCGCGCGGGAGGAAGTTGGCGGCGAAGTCGGTGCCGACGTTCTCGGTCTTCACCGTCACGCCGATATCCTTCAGGTTCGAGACGACAACGTCGTGGACCTTCTCCGTGTCGAAGGCCGTCACGGTGAGGATGGTCTCCTCGAAGCCGTTCGGGAATCCCGCGGCGGAGAGCAGGGCCTTCGCTTCCTTGATCTCGTCTTCGCGCTTGCCGAAGCCCGGGAGCTTGGCGAGTTCGGCGTCCGGGAGAACCCAGCTCGGGGCGGCCGGCGTCATCGGGCCGCCGACCCAGCCGACGCCGCCGAAGACGGTGGCGTAGACCTGGGCGCGGTTGATAGCGCGCTGCAGCGCCAAGCGGACCTTGGGGTCCTTGTAGCGGTCCTTGTTGTGGTTGATGAGCAGGCACTCGCGCGTCGTCGTCGGCGCCTTGGTGAGGATGTAGTTATTATCGGACTCGATGGTCCGGGCGAGGTCCGGGGTGATGCCGATGGCATCCGTCTGGTTGGCGCGGAGCGCGTTCAGGGCCTGCTGCGAGTCGGTTTGGTGGAGGTATTCGAAGCCATCGAGCCAGGCCGTGTTCGGGCGCCAGTAGCCATCGGCGCGGCGCTTCATGCTGAACGACTGCGCGGCCTTGAACTCGGTGAGTTCGTACGGGCCGGAACCGATCGCGTCGGCGGCGGTGGTGATGGCGTCCTTGCCCCTGGAGGAGATCTCCTTGGGGATGATGAAGTTGTACTGGTCGCTCATGGCGGCCATGAGGTCCGCCTGCGGCGTCTTCAGCTTGAACTGGACGGTGTTCGCGTCGATTACCACGATGCTGTCGATCGCGCCGAAGTTGCCCGCGCGCGGCGAGACCGTCGCGGGGTCCCGGATGCGGTCGAAACTGAGCTTCACGTCCTCGGCGGTGACGGCACGGCCGTTCACGGGCGCCTTGTTCTGCCACTTCGCTTCCGGGCGGATTTTGAAGGTGAGCGAAAGGCCGTCGGCCGGGATTTCGGGAAGCGCGGAAGCCAGGTCGGCTTCGACGCTGCCAGGGTTCTTCGTGCTGAAGCGCACGAGCGTGTTGCCGATCGCGCCCCAGAGGCTGACCGATTCGGCCGGCGTGTTGGTGCGGTGCGGGTCGAAGATGGACCCAACGTTGGTGAGCGCGCGGAGCGTGCCGCCCTTGACGGCCTGCGCCGCAGACGGCGTCGCCGCGGTGGGGGTCAGGCTGGTGCCGCCGCCGCCCGGGGTGCTCGAACCACCGTCGTCGTCATCATCGTCGTCGCCGCATCCGGCGAGGGCCATGCCGGCCACACCGGCGGCCGTGATGGTGCCCCCGGCGAGCACTCGCCGGCGGCTCAGCGTCCGCTTCGTCCAATACGAATCCCAATAGTTGCTCAAAAGAGTTCCCCTCCTGGCGCCGTGGCTCCGAACGCCGTTCGCAGCGGATCCTGCGAGCACCAGCCGGGAAGGTCAACTCAGCGCCGGATGACGCTTTCCCCGAGCAGGTACTCTCGCGCCTCTGCTACCACATATAACGACCCGGTGACACAGATTAGATCTTCCTCCCTCGCATGGGAGAGTGCCGTGTTGAGCGCCGCGGCAACGGTTTCCTCGGCGACGGCGGCCGGCCCGAGGAAGCCGACTTCCTGGACCATCTGGTAGGGATCCATCGCGCGCGGGTTTTCGAACCCGGTGCAGATGATGAGTTCGGCGAGCTTCGCGAGCTTGAGGCCGATCTCCCGGACGTCCTTGTCGCGGTTGCAGCCGATGACGAGGAAGCAGCGCCGCCACTCGAAGTATTCCTTCAGGGCGGCGGCCAGGGCGGCGGCGCTTTCCCCGTTGTGTGCCCCGTCCGCGACGATGAGCGGCTTTTGGCCCATGACTTCCAGCCGGCCGGGCACCCGCGTGAAGGCCACTCCATCGACGATCGCCTGTTCGGAAACCGCGAAACCGCGGCTGCGGATGGCTTCCGCCGCGGCGACAGCGGTCGCGGCGTTCTGGACGATGTGCGCGCCAAGCATCGGCGTCCGCATCTTCCGCTCGCCGTTCGGCCCGATAAGCCGGAAGCCCTGGCCGTAGGGGAACTTCTCGAGCACCTCGTACTGGTAGAGCGAAGCCACATCGACGAGGCGCGCGCCAACCTGTGCGCAACGCTCGCCGACGACTTCGAGGACCGCCGGGTCGTGCTGGGGCGCGACGATGGCCGTCGACCCCGCCTTGATGATGCCGGACTTGTCCTTCGCGATCTCGGCTGGCGTGTTGCCCAGGATGGCGGTGTGCTCCAGCGAGATTGGCGTGATCACCGCGATCTCGGGCGGCTCGATGACGTTGGTGACGTCAAACGTCCCGCCGAGGCCGACTTCCACGATCTGCCAGTCGATGCGCGGCACCTGGGCGCGGGTGAGCCAGAAGAAAAGCGCCGTCAGGACGCCGAAGGTACTCACGTCGCCGTGGACGCTCTCTCGCTCGGCCTCCACCGCGGGCCGGATCGCCTCAAGCCCGGCTGCGAACTCCTCCGGCGAAATCGCGGCGCCATTGATGGCGATCCGCTCCGTGAAGGAGTGCAGGTGGGGGCTGGTGAAGAGCGACGTCTTGTTCCCCGCCTGCTCGAGGATGCTGGCGATCATCGAGGCCGTGGTGCCCTTCCCTTTCGACCCGGTGACATGGACCGTGGGCCGGCCCACGTGCGGGTCGTTCAGGCGCGCGAGGAGCGACCGCATCGATTCCAGGTTCATGGTGGGGTTGGCTGACGCCTGGTAGCCGCGTTCCATGTCGTTCAGCGAAAGCAGGAATTCGAGCGCCTCGGAGTACTCCACGCCGGGATTGTACGGCCAGCGCCACTCGCGGGCCTGTTCGACAATCGCCCCACGTCTCTGGAGAATGCGCCGGTGGCGCCGCTGAGAGAGCACTTCGAGCCGTGGTTGAACCGCCTTGAGGGCTTCGCGAACGCGCGCGTGCTTTCGATCACGCCCGTCGACGGCGGGGCCTCCAACATCACCTGTAAGGTGGAACTGCTCGGGAGCGGCCCGCGCGCCGTGTGCCTGCGCGTCCAGCGGGAGCGCGGCATCTTCGAGCCGTACGACGTGATCCGCGAAGGGCGGCTCATTGCGGCGCTGGCACAGTCGGGCGTCCCCGTCCCGCGCGTCATCGCCTCGGAACCGGACAGCGCCGCCCTGGGCGCGCCGTTCATCGTCATGGAGTGGGTCGACGCGCCCCACATGGGCAATGCCGCCGCGCCGAGCTTCGCGGCGTTCACGCGGACGGTCGTCGGTATCCACAACCTGGACTGGCTCGCGCTCGGCCTCGGCTTCCTGGGGGTACCGGAGAGCCCCCGGGCCGGCATCCTCAAGGAGCTCGACGCCATCGCCAGGCGCATGCCGGCCTTCGGCTGCGAAAACGACCGGCTCCTCGCGTTCGCGCTGGGGCAGTTGCGGAAAGGGGCGCCGGACACCGGCAGGCTGGCCCTCTGCCAGGGCGACATCAACATCTTCAACTACCTCTTCCTCGGCGAGGACGTCGTCTCGGTGGTGGACTGGGAGCAGGCGCGAATCTCGGACCCGCGTTGCGACGTGGGCCAGCTGGTGGCGCTCTCCCACCTCAAGGGAGCGCCCTTCGGCCCGGCCGAGGCCCAACCGTTCGTCCAGGCGTATGGCGTGGCCGCGGGCAAGTCGGCCACGGGGATGGCCTACTTCCGCGCGCGCTGGCTGTTCGAACTCGGCGTCATCTACCACGGGTGGAAGCGCTTCAATAACAGCAACCCGTGGTACGAGTGGGACCACCTCGCAGACTTGTTGGAGCGATCGCTCGCCGAGTTGGTCTGATGGACTGGCGCGCGAAGCTCGCGGACTACCTCTCGGCCAGGCTCCCGGGCGCCAGCCGCGTCGAGATCGTGAACGTCCGTTCGATGCCCGCCGGCGCCAGCAACGACACCGTGAGCCTGGACCTCCGCGTCCACGTCGATGGCGAGGCGTTCGCGCCGGCGCGCCGCAAGTGCCGCCAGGAGTTGCTCGAGGCGATGCGGCTCGACTCATATCGGTTGGCGGCGCTCGGCACTGACTCTGCGCTGCTGCAGTACCTGCCCAAGCTCGCACGCCACGAGTCGCCGTTCCTCGCGCAGAACGACGAAGTGCGCGGGTTCATCGAGCGTCACGCAGGCACGTCTTCAGCCATCGCGGACGACGGCCACCTCGAGGTCCTGCTCTGCCAGTGCGAGGAGTACGTCGACACCGTGCGGCGCCGCTCACGCGAGCAGGGCGTCAGCGTCGGGCTGGTGTTCCTGCTGGCGCGAATCGAACAGATCGTCGAGCGATTGCGCCAGCTGCGCGACCTCGCCTTGCCTGTCGATGCCGCCGCGCACGACCCGGCCGCAGCCGGCCGCACGCGCGCACTCGAGTTCTTCCTGCGCCTGGTGCGACAGGAGAACCGGCGCAACAGCGTGCGCGACCTGTTCCGCGGCACCACCGAGCTGCTCGCGCGCCGCGTCACCGAGCAGGCCAGCCGCTCGGGCGAGCACTACATCACCGAGT
>CALMIW010000005.1 GCA_937864275.1 uncultured Dehalococcoidia bacterium | reverse complement strand
TGGGCGGCGAGACACCCCCATCATCCCCACCCCCACTGACACTCACCGGCACCCCGAAAACGTCCCGCGGAACGTTTTCGCCGGCGGTCGATCGACCTCCACGATGGGGGGTCGCGCCGTCCTGGCGGCGAGGCAAGTTACGTAATACACTAATCCTGTGTGGAGATCCGAGCTTCGGCAGGCGCCATGGCCCTTCGCCCGACCTTCCACCGTCTGCTGCCGTGAGCGGAGGGCCCACGATGAGTGACGCCAACGACGCCTACCTGACGAAGTCTGGTCGCCGCCTCACCGGTGCCGACCTCGACGCCCTCGCCGACGAGGTCGAGCATGCGGACTACCCCGTCGAGCAGATCAAGCCCCGGCGGGGCCGCCCGCCGCTCGGCTCGGGTCCTTCCGAGGAGGTGCCGGTCCGGCTCGACCCACAGCTCCGGGAAGCGGTCAGCGCCCGAGCCGACGCCGACGACACCTCGACCAGCGAGGTCATCCGGCGGGCGCTGCGGGCGTTCCTCGACGTGGCCTGATCCCACCGGGCTGGCTCGCAGTCGTCACGAACCAGGTGGCCAGGCTGTCGTAGTGTCCACCCGGCATGGCTGACGAGCTGGACGGACTCTTGGCGAGGGTGGACGACGCCGCCCTGCGCGCCGACCTGCGCACCCACATCGATCGCCTCCGTTCCAAGCGCAGCTTCGGACTGGTCTTCGAGTCGCACCTCCCCGAGCGGGTGCGGCTGCCCGAGCACCCGGTGCGGGTGGGCGCCAGCGTCGCCCTCCGGGACGACCCGAAGAGCGCCACCTACGAGGTGCTCGGCGTCGAGGCCGGCCGGGCCGCGGTCCGGAAGATGCGTCACCCCGACGGCTCGCGTCTCTCGGCCGAGGAGCAGTCCGAGTCGGTGGTCGAGGACCACCCCGTCGACGACCTGGTGGTGATGGCCGACTTCGGCGACCCCATCTATCCCGGGCTGCGCCGGCTGGGGTCGGTGGACCGCGGTGGCGACAAGCCGGCGCACGTGGTGGTCAAGGGCGAGAACCACCACGTCCTGAGCGCCCTCCAGTTCACCCACGCCGGCAAGGTCGACTGCATCTACATCGACCCGCCCTACAACAGTGGTGGCGCTCGGGACTGGAAGTACGACAATGATTACGTCGATAAGGAGGACGCCTACCGCCACAGTAAGTGGCTCGCCTTCATGGAACGGCGACTCGTGCTGGCGAGAGAACTCCTGAATCCGCAGGACTCGGTCCTGATCGTCGCTATCGACGAGAATGAGCTTCCGCGTCTTCTGCTCTTGCTCCAGCAGACGTTCGCTGGTTCGAAAGTGCAGATGGTGTCTGTGCTGAGCAATCCGGCCGGAGCATCGATTATCGACCAGTTCTCCCGCGTCGATGAGCAGTTGTTGTTCGTCCACGTGGGCGCAGCCAGACCGATCCGCACCACCATCAACACCACACCCCTGGGCTCCAAGAAGGCCGCTGAGGTTGGTGGAGTTGATGATCGCCGTAAACCAAGGGCCTTTGTTTGGGAGTCGATGCAGCGATCAGGGGGCAACTCACGCCGTCAGGACACCAAGGCGAAGTTCTTCCCGATCTACATTGACGAGGCCCGACGCCGGGTAGTCGGGGGTGGGGACCACCTGCCGCTGGGAGTCGACCGGTCGAAGGCGCCGCCCCCGCCGGACGGTTGCATTCAACAGTGGCCCATTAAGCAGGACAGCAGCGAGGCATGTTGGCAGCTCTCCGCACCCACATTTCGCCAGTACCTCGAAGAGGGCAGGGTTCGGCTCGGCCGGAGGGCCAAGACTGGCAAGTGGGGAATCGGCTTCCTTACGAGTGGACACATGCGGGCGATCGCCGCAGGTGAGTTGGTGATCCGGGGCCGGGATGACCAAGGCGCCCTAGTGGTGGAGGTCGGCGAAGGTAGGACCCTGTCCCGTGTCGGGAAGACGATGTGGACTGACGGGCGATACAGCGCCACCGAACATGGTTCGACTCTGCTGCGAAGGTTCATCCCTCGTCGGAAGTTCCCCTTTCCGAAGTCCCTCTACGCCGTGGAGGACGCCCTCAGGTTCTACGTGGGGAGCAAGACCGACGGCATCGTGCTCGACTTCTTTGCTGGGTCAGGCACCACTGCCCATGCGGTCGCCCGGCTGAACCATCATGACGGCGGGCGCCGCCAGAGCATCTCGGTCACCAACAACGAGAAAGCAAAGGAGGGGCCGGGGATCCTCCAGGCTCAAGGACTCCGCCCTGGGGAGGCCGAGACGGGGGCCCATGGCAGCTATGAGTACATCACCCGTCCTCGAATTGAGGCCGCCATCTCGGGGCGCACCCCCGAAGGGCATGCCATCGATGGCAGCTACCGCTTCACCGACGAGTTCCCGATGGCGGACGGATTCGCCGAGAACGTCGAGTTCGTCGAGCTCACGTACCTCG
>CALMIW010000004.1 GCA_937864275.1 uncultured Dehalococcoidia bacterium | reverse complement strand
GAGGCCGGCGCACGGTGTGCCCAGCTCGGCGACGGCGTGGAGGTCCCCGCCGAGGCCAACCGTCAGGTCGACGACGTCGCGTTCGTAGCCTGCCAGCCGCGCCGCCCGCCGTTCGGCGACGAGCGGGTGCGTCATCATCTCGAGGCCCTCGGCCGTGTAGAGGAATTCGCGGGAGACGCCGTGGTTCCGTGCGGCGCGGGCGCGCAGGGTGAGTTGCTCGGCGAGAGCCGAGGCTTCTCCGGCCCGGAATGAGCGCCGCAGCACGGTCGCCAGCTGGTTGGGGCTTGCCACCGGAAGGCCGGGCGGCAGGCTCGCGAGGGCCGACCGGCCGGCAGGGCTCACCAGGTACCGGGCGCGGGAGATCTCCACACGCGGAAACTAGCAGCTTTGGGCGCTCAGCGGGTGCCGCCGCACCTGTGCAAGACTGGAGGCGTGGCGAACATCCTCTGCTTCGACTTCGACGACACGGTCGTCATGGAGAACACCGCGCGGCTCGTCTTCGAGCGGTTCGCGGCGCCCGAATGGCGCGAACGCGAGGACGACTACAAGGCGGGCCGCCTCACCGTCGAGCAGTTCAACGCCGCCGCCTTGCGGACTGTCACCGCGACGCGGGACGAGCTCCGGGCGTTCTGCGCCGATGCCGTTAGCTTGCGCCCCGGGTTCCTCGAACTGCTCGACTGGGCGCACTGGAACAGTTGGACGCCCGTCGTCGTGAGCAACGGGTTCGACTTCTACGTCGACGCGGTCCTGGACAAGGCTGGAGTAGACCGCATCGCCCGCCACGCGGGGCGGACCCGCTTCGACTATCGCTGGCTGGTCACCTACCTGAGCCCGCGCGGGGTCGAACTCGAGGCGGGCTTCAAGCTCAGCTACGCGGCCGCCTTCCAGGGCATGGGCGACTTCGTCGCCTACCTGGGCGACGGCGCCAGCGATGTGGAGGCGGCGACGCTCGCCCAGGCGGTCTTCGCCCGCGATACGCTCCTCCGCGTGCTTGGCGGGACGCGTCCGCGCGTCTACCCGTTCGAAACGCTGCACGACGTGAAAGACGTCATCGAACAGGAGGCGCGGGGCTGGCTCGAAGCCGCCACGGTTAGTTCGTAATCGCCTGTTCCTGGAAGCCCGCGATCTGCTCGGCCGTGAAGCCCACTTCCGAGAGGATGTCCACCGTGTGCTCGCCGAGCGCCGGCGCCGCGCGCTGGATGCGCGTCGGCGTGCCGGTCATCCGGATGATCGGGGCCGGCCCGCGCAACGGCCCGAGCAGGGTGTGGTCGTACTCCTCCAGGAACCCGTTCGCCACCACTTGTGGGTCGTCGCACATCTCTTCGATGAAGCGCACCGGGCCGACGGCGATGTCGCGCTCGTCGAGGAACGGGATCCAGTAGTCGTTCCCGTGCTCCAGGAACTTCCCTTCGCAGAAGGCGACCAGTTCGGCGGCGACTTCCTTCAGCCGCGCCGGGTCGAACCCCGCGTCGTAGCGCGGGTCATGGAAGCCGAGCGCTTCGCGGAAACGGGCGCGCGGCCCCGGGCCGAGGCAACCGATGGCCACGTAGGAGTCCTTCGTCTGGTACGGCCGGTAGTAGACATTCCCCGCGAGTTCCGGCATGAGCGCGCGCCGTTCGGCGTACACGTCTTCGATCGAAGCTCCCCGGGCGCGTGCCGCGTTGACGGCGGCGCGGCGGCGTTCCCGCGGCTCCTCGTCCATCGCCAGGATCTCGCGCGAACCCGCCTGGAGGCTGAGTGCCGTCAGCATCAACGACGTGTTGATCGCCTGTCCCTCGCCGGTGCGTTCGCGGTGGTAGAGCGCGGCCGTGATGCCCCACGCCAGCGCGATCCCGCTCATCACGTCCGCCGGGGCGAAGCCGACCTGCATCGGCAGCCCGTTCTGGACGTTCGGGTTGGATGTGGTCAGGCCGCTCATCGCCTGGGCAACGATGTCGTACCCCCTGCGGTTCGCATCGGGCCCGGTCTTGCCGAAGGCGGTGTTCTCCGCGTAGATGATGTTTGGTTTGATGCGCCGCGCCGACTCGTAGTCGATCCCGAGCGCCTCGGGCACACCGGGGCGGTAGTTGGTCAAAAGGACATCGGCCCAGCTGATGAGCGCGTCGCGCACCGGGCCTGCCCCAGGCGCCTTGAAGTTGAGGGCAAGGCCCCGCTTGCCCCGGTTCTGCGTGAGGAAGGCCTTGCTCTCCTTGGGGATGATCTCCGCCTGGAGCCGCCAGGGTTCGCCCTCCAGCGGCTCCACCTTCACGACATCCGCCCCCATCTCGGTGAGCAGCGACCCCGCGTATGGGCCGGCGATGATCTGCGTGCAATCGAGGACGCGAACGCCTTCAAGGGCGCCTGGCATAGACATGCTCCGTAGTGAACTTGTGTGTGGCCGCGACTATACGACCTCGCTGGCAAGTTGAAAGATGACAGGCGAAAGTGCCCCCGTGGCGATGGAAATGCTCGACCCGCGCATCGGTCTCTGTTCCGTTTGCTTGCACGGCCGCCAGGTAGCGAGCAGCCGGGGCTCCGTGTTCTGGCTCTGCGAACTTGCCGCCATGGACCCGCGGTTCCGGAAGTACCCGCCGTTGCCTGTTCAGCGCTGCGCCGGATTCGAACCGGCAGGGAGCGCCGAGACAACGCGGTGAGATTCGGGCGATGTGAAGAAAAGGACTGGTGCTTCTGTAAAGTCGTGTGGTACGGTACGCGTCCGGCTGAAAGTGGGGTAGCTACCGGCGGGGTACCCGACGCGAGATGAAAAAGGGGCTTGATGCAATCTCCCATTGCATCAAGCCCCGTGCTTCCCGAATGCTTCGGGCGAGCGTCCTTCCGGACTAATAGCGCGCTCGGTTAGGTAGCTACCTCCTTTCAGCCAACCTCGCCACACTCCCCTCTCCCAACGGCCTGCTCGTGTTCAACGAGCGAATGTTCCGCCGCAGGAATGCAGGCAGTTCAGCGTCGTCCATGTTCGAAACCCCCGGCAGTCCGTAATCGCGGATGCTGCGCGTGATTTCGAGGCCGTCATCGATGGTCGCCGCCCTGGGCGCGAAGCCGGTGGCGATGACGGTCATGTGAATCTCTTCCCCAACACGCGGGTCTACCACGGTGCCGAAGATGATGTTCGCCGAAGGGTCGACCATCTCGGCAATCACGCGGGCGGCGATGTCGAGCTCGCGGAGCTGGATGTTGCCGCTGTGGGTCACGTTGAAGAGCACGTTCTGGGCGCCGTCGATCGACTGATCCAGCAGCGGGCTGGTTGTGGCGGCGCGGGCGGCTTCGGCGGCGCGGTTCTCGCCGGATGCGCGGCCGACCGCGAGCAGTGCCGGTCCGGCCTCGCTCATCGTCGTGCGCACGTCATTGAAGTCCAGGTTGATGGAACCGTTCTGGCTGATGATGTTGGAGATGGACTGGATCGCCTGGCGGAGGACGTCGTCCGCGGTCTCGAAGGCCATCTCGATGGTCGCGTCCGCCGGGCAGATCTCCACGAGGCGGGAGTTCGGGATCGCGATCAGCGTGTCCACCTTGTCGCGCAGCCGGGCGAGGCCCTCTTCCGCCTGCTTCATGCGGCGGGCGCCTTCCCACTGGAACGGCTTGGTCACGACGCCGATCGTGAGCGCGCCACAGTCCTTCGCGATCTCGGCGACGACTGGCGCGGCGCCGGTGCCGGTGCCGCCGCCCATGCCGGCGGTCACGAAGACCATCTCGGTGCCCCGCAGGATGTCATAGAGCTCGTCCCGGCTCTCATCGGCCGCGCGTTCGCCGCGAGTCGGGTCGCCGCCAACGCCGAGGCCCTTGGTCAGCTTCTCGCCGATGCGGAGCCGCGTGGTGGCCTCGGAGGACATCAGGGCCTGGGCGTCGGTGTTGCAGGCTACGAAGGAGACTCCAGGAATCTTGGCGCGCACCATGCGGTTCACGGCGTTGCAGCCGCCTCCGCCAACGCCGATGACTTTGATGTCGGGCAGGAGTTCTGTGTCGTAACGAATGCTCATGGGACCGGTTCCTTTCGCGAATGCTTCGAGACTGCGGGGGTCGTCGTTCGTGCTCATTCCCTTTCCTTCCAGGCCTATTGGGGCATCAGCGCCCTCCCGAAAGACGCGAGCCGGCGGAAGATCCCGCCGACCGGCATTTCGAATGAGGGTCCTCCTGCGCTTTCGATGACGCGCTCACGGCCGCTGAGTGCGTACTCAACGAGGCCGATAGAGGTTGAAAAGGCCGGCGTCCCG
>CALMIW010000003.1 GCA_937864275.1 uncultured Dehalococcoidia bacterium | reverse complement strand
TGAGAAGGCCCGACGGTGGCCATCGTCGCGGGCGCCGCCCGCAGGAAGCTCACCGCAAGCGGCGCCGACTCCCCGGCCATCTGCACCGATTCGCGGCCGAGCGTCTCGATGGCATCCCAGGTCGCGTTCTGCGGCAGCGCCGCGCCCGCCTTGAAATACTCCACGGCCGCTTCCCAGGAACGAAGGCTCAAGGCCGTCAGTTCGACGCCGGTTTCCGCCCAGCTCTGGAGCTGGGATGGCGAAAGGCGCGGCGCGAGCGAGCGCAGCGCAGCTTCGTAGTGCTGTTCGAGAGGGGCCGGGAATCCGGATAGCCGCTCGTGATGGCGGGCCAGGAGTTCTCCAACGATAGTCATACGCCCTGGTCTGCCTCCGATGTTGAGCCGTGCTGGATTCGCAAAGCGCGAGGACGGGTCCGCGGTGGCCCGCTCATGCCTCCCCCGAATGCTTCACGAAGTTCCTGGTTGGATCCTTGTAATCGTAAAACGCAACCTCGTCGGTTGTCGTGTCCCACGTCGCGCAGGAAAGCTGGAAGTCGTTCCGGTGGTCGCGCGGGTCGCCGGTGGACCCTGGATTTATGACGAGTACCCGGCCGAAGCGCTGCGCCATCTTGTAGTGCGTGTGCCCGACGATCAGCGTGTCGCAGTCCAGTTCCGCTGCCTTCGCCCAGATCGTCTCGTGCGGGTAGTGATAGTCCTTCCACGGCTCCCATGGCGAACCATGGGTCATCACCACCGTCTTGCCGTCGAGCTCCCGCTCCACCCGGTAGGGCTTCGTCCGCATCCATTCCACCAGGTCCTGGTCCACCTTCGGAGAAGACAGTGCCCGTTCCCCGTCGCGGCTCAGGATCGTGTCCTCATGGTTCCCGAGGATGACTTCCGCGCCGAGTTCCCGCAGCCTCGCGACCACCTCGTTCGACCACCGGAACTGGAACACCGAATCGCCGGCGCACCAGAGCTGGTCGAACGGCGCCATCAGTTCCAGCGCGCGCTCCAGCCCTGCGATGTTGCAGTGAATGTCCGAAACGATCCCGAGCTTCATGCGTCCCGCGGCCCGGCTTCCGATGAACAAACGGGGGCGAGCGATCGCAGCGCGCCGCGAGGGTCGCGCTGCACCTCGTCCGTGTGCCCGAGCCGGCGCTCGAACTGCCACGCATTCAGTTCTTCGAACCGGCAGACCGCCACGAATCAACCCCCGGAGGTTCGCGCCCGACCAGGCACTGGGCACCGAGCACCGGCAACCGGCCCCGGTTCCCGTTATTCGAAAATCGACGTCACAACTTCTTCGATGCTCCGCTGCACCTCAACGTCGTCGGTCAGCGCCCAGGTGATCGCCACCTGGCATGCGCGGCGCGCGGGTACGCCCTGCGCCATCAGCTTGCCGGCGTACACCAGGAGACGCGTGCTGACGCCTTCGCCGAGCCCGTGCTCCTTCAGGTTCCGGACCTTCTCGCCGAGCCGGGCGAGGTCCATCGCCGCTTCCCGCGGGCAGCCCGATTCGTGCGCGATGATCTCCGTCCCCTGCTCGCGCGGCGGGTCGGCGGACTCGGGCGCGGTGGACCGCCGGCGGGGCGTATGCTTCAGGTCCTTGAGCGCGCTCTGGTACCCCGGGTTGTACGAGATGACCAGGAGGAAGCCGTCCGCCGCCTCGATCACCTGGCCGAGCTTCTCGATCGGCAGCAGCCGCCGGTAGTCGGTAAGCGGGTGGATCAGGACGGTCGTGTCTTTCCGCGCTTCCACCACTTCGTCGAGATAGCAGATGGCGCCGACCTTCACCGCGCGCGTCAGCGGGCCATCGGTCCACTTCGTTCCGTCCGTGTCCAGGAGGTAGCGGCCAACGAGGTCGCTGGCCGTCAGGTCTTCGTGGCAGGCCACCGTGATCAGCGGCATGCGGTGCTCCGCTTGCTCACCCGTCTTGGTCGAAACCTTCATCATCGGGCGGCCAAGCTTGTAGGCCATGTACTCGACGAAGCGCGTCTTGCCGGCGCCGGTCGGGCCTTTCAGCAACACGGGAATCCGCTGGGCGTAGGCCGTCTCGAAGAGCTCGACCTCGTCCGCGATCGGGAGGTAGTAAGGCTCGTCGTGGACTGCGTATTCCTCGACGGCGTAAACAGTTGCTGAACCTTCGGTTGCCTGAGTCATCGTTTCATTTCCTCTCGGCCGCGCTCTGCAGCTTCGTTTGAAGTTCATCCCAGGCGCGCTGGATACCCGCTTCGAGTTCTTCCAGTGTCCCGTTGTTCGTGATAACCACGTCCGCCCGGGCAATTCGCTCGGCGTTCGAGAGTTGCGAATCGATTCGCGCGCGGGCGGCCGCTTCATCGAGGCCGTTCCGCGTCGCCAGCCGCTGGACCGCGAGGTCCGGCTCCACGACAACCACCCACACGTCGTTTACGAGGTCTTCCCAGCCCGCTTCGAACATCACCGCCGCCTCGAGGACGACGAGCGAGTTGCCGGCTGCCTCGAACTCGGAGAGCGCTTCGCTCGCGAGCTTCCGGATGCCGGGCCAGACGATGTCGGTCAGGCGCTTCAGTTCGTCCGGCTTCCCGAACACCTTGCCGCCCAGCACACGCCGGTCGATGGTGCCGTCCGGCGCGACAAGGTCGTCGCCGAAGGCCTTCACCACGGCAGCGAACGTGTCGGTGCCGGGGTCGTACGTTCGATGGCCGAGTACATCGGCGTCGATAACCGGGATGTCGCGATCCGTGAAAAAGCGGGTCGCGGTTGACTTACCGCTGGCGATCCCACCAGTCAGCCCAATGACATGCACGAGGTACTCCGCGAGGAACGAATTAACGAACTATCAGTCTATCGCCGTGCGCGGAGGGCGGGCAAACGAAGGTCGTTCGGCTACGAGTGAATCAGCCTCGCCCGGTTGCGCGGCGCCCTCCGCGCACACGTCGGGCAGTGGTACACAACCCGGATGCCGTGGCCGCATTCGTCGTCGACGAGCGTCAGGTCGCTCTCCGCATACTGTTCGCCGAAGTTCGCCAGCGCCCCGACCACGACGCCGAGGCCGTGACCCTTCGCAGTCAACTGATAGGCGTAGCGCGCCGGGTGCTCGTGGTACATGCGCCGGACCAACACGCCCGCGTCCTCCAGGGCCCGCAGCCGGCGCGTCAGGATGGCCGGCGGGATGCCCTCCACCGAGTCGCGCAACTCCTGGAAGCGGGACTTGCCCCGGAGCAGGTCCCGCACAACCAGCAGCGTCCACCTGTCGCCGACAAGATCCAGTGTGCTCGCGACCGGGCATCTCACGCTTCGAGCCATCGTGGCTACCCTCCCGGGGAACGTTGCGTTATGCTACGCACGCGAGGGCCTGAGTTCAACTTCTGAACTGACCATCGGCGCGAACGGAGGCCACCTATGCTCGCAACCACCCACGACGTCCTTCACCGTGCGCTCGAAGGTTCGCTGCCCACTGATAGCGAAGCTCTCGCCCTCGCTGCCGAAACCGACCTCCAGCCGCTGCTCTCGGCCGCCTCCGCCCTACGCGACTCCTACCACCACAACGTCGTCTCCTACTCGAAGAAGGTCTTCATCCCCCTCACCCAGCTCTGCCGCGACGTGTGCCACTACTGCACCTTCGCCAAACCCCCGCTTCCGGGACAGCGCGCCTACATGACGCCCGAGCAAGTGCTCGAGATCGCCCGCGCCGGCGCCGCCCAGGGCTGCAAGGAAGCGCTCTTCACCCTCGGCGACAAGCCGGAGCTTCGCTACAAGGTCGCCCGTCGCGAGCTCGACGAAATGGGTTACGCCAGCACGATCGCCTACCTCACGGCGATGGCCGGGCTCGTCTACCGCGAAACGGGGCTCCTCCCGCACGCGAACCCGGGCGTGATGACTCGCGACGAAATCGCCGCCCTCCGCGAAGTCACGATCTCCCAGGGCATCATGCTCGAGAGCGTCACCGACCGGCTCCACGAGAAGGGCCAGGTCCACTACGGCTCGCCCGACAAGCACCCGGCCCCGCGCCTGCAAACGATGCGCGACGCCGGCGAACTCCAGGTGCCGTTCACCTCGGGGATCCTCATCGGCATCGGCGAAACCAGACGCGAGCGGGTCGAATCGTTCCTCGCCCTGCGCGCGCTCCACGCGAGCTCCGCACGGCTCTCCGGCGCCGACACCGCGCGCGTCCTCCACGCGCTCCTCGAGGCGCACCGGGCGGGCGTCGCGCTGCCGCCAGAGCGCCAGGTCGAGCTGCTCATCGCCCT
>CALMIW010000002.1 GCA_937864275.1 uncultured Dehalococcoidia bacterium | reverse complement strand
GCGCACCGACAGAGCAGGAGCGCCGGTTCGTGGCCGCCGAGATCCGGGCCGGTTACACGATGACCGACGACTCCGGGGTCCCGGTGAGTCCGTTGCGGATCATGCACGGGGTGGTCTGCGGGGCCGGGCGTGAGTGAGGAGGCGAAGCCAGACGAGCAGGAACTGCTGTCGGACAAGCAGATCGACAAGCTCGCCGACAAGCTCGCGGAGAAGCAGTTCGAGAAGTTCGCGTTGTTCGTGGGGAAGTCGGTGCTGACGAAGTTGTTCTACATCGTCGTGGTCTGCGCCGTGGGCGTGGTCGCAGCCTGGAAGTATTGGACCGGAGGGCACGCGTGAACGACTCTCTGCTGCTGTTGCGACGTGACACCATCGTCGACGTTCACACCATGGGCGAACTGCTGGTGCGCGACGAGCACTTCTGTTGGACGCTCGAGGATCCGATCCGGGAGCGGGTCGGCATCAACGGCTGGTACTGGGATTCCAGTTTCAAGATCCCGAAGCAGACCGCGATTCCCTCCGGGGTCTACGAGGTTGCGGTCACCTTCAGCCAGAAGTTCCAGCGCCGGATGCCGATCCTGCTCGGCGTACCGGACTACACCGGAATCCGCTTCCATACCGGCGAGACGGTCGATCACTCGGAGGGTTGCCCGCTGATCGGTCGCAGCCGGAACCAGGTCCAGGGTCGCCTGTGGGACGGGGTGGGACTGACGGCGGAACTGACGGCCATCATCGACGGGGCGTCGAAGCAGGGGAAGGTGTGGTGCAAGGTGGCGAACCCGTGAGGTCCCTCGGCCGCTTCCTGGACTTCGTCGACCGCCGCAAGGTGGTGCGACGCCTGCAGATCGTCGTCCTGATGTGGATGCTGGTGGACTGCTACCTGTGGGCGCGCGGATTCGCGGAACGCTCCCGCCTGCCTGGTCTGGAACTGTCCGCGGTCATGGCTGCGGTCACCTGGCCGATCACTGCGTTGGGTGGCTACGTGTACCGGCAGTACGACAACTCACGCCGGCTCGTTTCAGCGAGGGCCACGACGGCGGAGTCATGAGCAAGGCGAAGAAGGGCCGGACGAAGCGAGCGGATGCCGCGAGCACTTCATCCGCACCAACGACCACGCCGCTGCGGCAGTAGCCGCAGGGTGGGGCAGCGGCAACCCGCGCCACGCCGCACAGCATGCGTCGACGCAGCTGAAGCGGTACCCGGCATTCCGGGCCGAGTTGGAGGCACGGCAACGCGAGGTGGCACGGGTGCTCGAGATCGGCACCGAACAGATCCTCGCCCAGGTCGCGGCCTGCGTGCACTCCGACATCCGCAAGGTGTTCACGCCGGGCGGTGAACTGAAAAAGATCCACGAGATTGACGACTTCACCGCGAAGGCGATCTCGAAGATCAAGTCGGAGACGGTCTGGCGCGGCCACGGCGAGGACCGCCAGGCGGTGCTGGTGACCGAGGTCCAGTTCTGGTCGAAGGTCGAGATGGTGGAGAAGGCCATGAAGCATCTCGGCATGTTCCGCGAGGACAACAAGCAGAAGGCGGACGCCATGACCGAGCTGATGTCCTACGTCGCCGCCCACAATCAAGGCCTGCAGGTCAGTGACCAGTGCTCCCCGGCGCGTTCGACGCTTCCAACTACGCCGACCCCAAGTGGCGGCTGAGCAATCTGTACTGGATTCAGGACGAACGGGCCAGAGAGATCCCGTTCCGTCCGAATCCGGTGCAGCTCGCACTGCTGGACGACCTCTGGTATCTGAACGTCTTCCTGAGGTCCCGCCAGCACGGGATGACGACGTTCAGCGACCTCATGGGCCTGGACCTCGGTGTGTGGATGCCGAACCAGAACATCGGGATCATCGCCCACGGGATGCGGGAGGCTTCCGAGATCTTCCGCACCAAGATCCAGTACCCGTACCGGCACCTGCCGGACGGGATCCGCGCCGCGGTCGGCACGGTGACGTCCAGCACCACCGAAATGCAACTCAGCAACGGGTCCCGGATCGCGGTGGGGACCTCGATGCGGTCCGGGACGTATCAGTTCCTCCACGTCTCGGAGATGGGGAAGATCGCGCGGCGGTACCCGCACAAGGCCGCGGAGATCATGGCCGGGTCCTTCCAGGCCGTGCACCAGGGCCAGTACATCTTCGTCGAGTCGACGGCGGAGGGGCGCGACGGGCACTTCTACGTGCTGTGCGAGACGGCCAAGAAGGCCCGCCAGGCCGGGAAGCGGCTCACCGCTCTGGACTTCCGGTTCCATTTCTTCGCCTGGTATCAGGACCCACGGAACCAACTCTCCGAGCAAGATGCCGCGGAGGTTCGCCTCACCGAGGAGCAGCAGGCCTACTTCGCGAAGCTGCAGCAGGAGCACAGCATCCTGACCACGCACCGGCAACGGGCATGGTGGGTGAAGAAGAACGACACCCTGGGTGACCTGATGAGCGCGGAACACCCCTCAACGCCGGAGGAAGCGTTCGCGGCGGCGGTGCAGGGCGCGATCTTCGGCAAGCAGATGAAGTGGCTCCGGGAGCGGGGTCGCATCGGTGATTTCCCGGTGCTGCCCGGTCACCCGGTGAACACGTTTTGGGATCTCGGCAAGCGGGATTGCACCGCGATCTGGTGGCACCAGTTCGTGGGCGGGCGGCACCGCTTCGTGAAGTTCTACCAGAACTCGTTTCAGGACACCGGCCACTACTTCACGGAACTGCAGAAGTTCCAGATGGCGCACGAGGTGCCTTACCTCGCGCACTACCTCCCGCACGACGCGGACACCACGACCCTGGCGTCAATGACGAACCGGGACGGGCGGTCGGTGCGGGAGCAGTTGGAGAAGAAGGGGCTCTCCAACATCGTCATCGTGTCCCGTATTCAGGACCTCACCGTCGGACACGATCTCCCCAGGGAAAAATTTCCAATGGCGGAGATCGACGAGGCCGGGTGCGCAGAAGGCATCAGTTGCCTGGACAACTACCAGCTCGAGTGGGACGAGAAACTGGGGGCCTTCAAGCCGACGCCGATGGAGAACTGGGCCATTCACGGTGCCGATGCGTTCCGGATGTGGGCGCAGGGCTGGCAGCCCGGTGGCGCCGGCGCCGGTTACGAACGGAAGAACAAGCGGGGACACATGACGGTATGACCGAGATTGCCTTCGATGAGTACCAGACGCGATACCACGGCAAGCGGGAGCGCTGTGCGGTGCTGACGATGGATGGCACCGAGGTACGGCTGAAGATGGGACCGACGGTGCAGTGCGCGCAGTCGGTGGAGCGGTCCAGGAGTCTGTTGCGGCGTGTCGCCGAGCAATTGGACCTGAATCCGGACGCAGCGGAGCGGGAGGCCCCGGCGCTGACCACCCATTGCCGCACCCTCACCGGATGGAAGGACAAGCCGAAGCGCGACATTCCCCGGCAGCGGATGATGCCGCGCCGGTTCTACCTGTAGAGGTTCCCAAACGGGCCGCGCTGCCCGTGAACCACGTGTTGGGAAACCGTGGATGCGCAAGGCAACCCTCGCCGTGGTGAATCCGAAATGGGGGTTTTCCAGTACCTGCTTCCACCCGCGCTAACGCTGGACGGCCTGGCTGTCGCGTTGCGGGTGGGATCGGGGACAGACCACACAGTGTCCGGAGGCAGTCATGGGCATCATGCTCGGTGGCACGAACGAGCGGTTTCACCGCGTTCACGGCGACATCGTCGCCAGTTACACCTACGTCAACGACGAGCG
>CALMIW010000001.1 GCA_937864275.1 uncultured Dehalococcoidia bacterium | reverse complement strand
GCGGGCGGCGGCGATGTTCTCCGGCGCCGGATCGATGCCGGTCACGCGCGCGCCCAGCCGGAGGGTGGAGTGAATCGCCGGGAGGTTGGCGAGCGGCTCCAGGTACTGTTCGATGAATTCGCCGCCGGTGGGTGCGGCGTTCCAATCCGGGGCCTGCCAGCCGGCGTCTTCCAGCATCTGACGGGCGACGGCGTCGGCATTTTCGCGCCAAGCCGAGAAGGTGCGGACATGCGCCCACTTCTGGATATTCGCCGCGGGCGTCGGGCCGGCTTCGAGGACGATTGCCGGTTCCCCGCGGGAGACGAGGTGGGCGGCGGCGGCCAGGCCGACCGGGCCGGCCCCGATGACCGCGACCGGGAGGGAGGGTGAGTTCATTGGAGTTGCTCCTTGTGGTGAAATATCGACTTTTCGCGCTATTTCGAACTAAAGCCCCTAAGAAGGAGCCGCGCTACGGAGCGCAGCCGGCAGGCAGCAGGTCGCCAAAGTAGCGGCCCAACGCCTGGATGACTTCGGGTTCCACCCAGCACTCGCGCTCCTGGCCGTTGCGGTCCATGGCGATGAGGCCGGCTGTCCGGAGTTCCTTCAGGTGATGTGAGACGGTCGATGGGGCGATCGTCAGCATCGAGGCGAGTTTGCCGACCGTGGCGACCATCCGGTCCTCCGAAGCGGTGGTGCCAACGCAGCAGTTCCGGGCCAGGAACTCGAAGATCGCAAGCCTGTGGCGGTTGCCGAGGGCCTGGAATTGTTCCGCGAGTTTCTCCTGTTCGATCGTTGGAAAATTCGACATGTTTCGAAGTATCATCGCTCGGCTGGCGCCTGTCAACCGTCCGCTGGTGGCACTACTTTCCCACGGCCCCCTGGGCGGCGGGCCGGTCGAGCACGCCCGCCACCTGGATTTCGAGCAGGCGAAGTGCGTAGACGGCCAGGCCGAGGTAGAGGCCAAGGCCCATGACCGGCGTGGAGACGCGCTTCAGGAAGGTCGTGTCCGAGAGGAGGCCGGCCACGAATCCGATGAGCCCGAGGTTCACGGCTACGAACACGGCTTGGTCCAGCCGGTTGCCCCGGCGACCGATGGTGGCTGCCATCAGCATCGCGAAGATCGAGTTCGTCATCAGTCCGATGAACTGCGAGTGGTCCAGCCCGAGGAGCAGGCGTTCCGGGACGTTGTCGAAGTCCCCGTCGTATTTGATGACCAAGTACTGGGCGAGCCCGATGACGAATAGGAGGCCCACGGCGGCCATGATGGCATGCCGTCCCGGACTCGGCGCCGTCAGATCGACGCGACGGAACTGCGGCCACATGCGCTTCACGAAGATCGCGAAGCCAATGATCTGGAGCAGGATGGCGATCGGCGCGAGCGGGACCACATCGAGCAGCAGCGACAGCATCAGCAAGATGCCGCCGACGAACGGGAAGGCCATCTGGATGATCCCCAGGCGTTCTGCCTTCGGCGGGTGGGGGAAGAAGAACGCCCACTCGCTCATGGCGAGGCCGACGGGCACCAGGAAGCCGACGACCATCATCGCCGGGTGCGCGCCTTCGCCGTCGGTCGGCAGGTACTGGTCGCCGGTCGCGAGCTGCAGCCCCCAGAGGATGCCGAGGACGCCGCCGACGATGGAGGTGCCCAGCGCGGCAAGAAATCCCCAGTGAGGAACGCCGAGTTCCATCCCCCGGGCGCGTGAAAGCACCCAGAGGAACTGTCCGGCGATCACAGTCGTGGAGACCGTACCGAGGATCGGCCGCCAGTTGCCGTAGGTGAGTGAGAACGCGACGACGTACGCGACGAAGGCGGCGACCGCCCCGGCAGCGAGCCAGCGGGCGAACATGCGCTCGCGCTGCGAGACCGGCTTGCCTTCGCCGAAGAGCCAGAGCGAAGCGGCGAACACGGAGAGGGTCAGCCAGCCGAGCGTGCCGCCATGGACATGGCCGAGGATGCGGCGCTGGTCGAATTCGACGGCGTCGGTGCCGTTCAGGATGCCGATCGTGATCGTGTAGGTGAAGACGGCCATCGCCGCCAACAGGAGCGCCCGGATTTCGGGCCAGAAGACAGGACGCGCGGCACGCGTTTCCAAGGTGTGGTCCCCCTTGTCGCCAGTGGCGGGCCGGATAGTAGGGAGCAGCCACCCGTAGGCGCAATGGGTTTCACGCGGATTCCCCGGCGCGGTAGGGTATCGCGATGGCTGAGCACCTCTTCCTTCCGGGCGAACCGGTCCTGATGCGGCACCGGCGGGACGCTTACCGGTGGGCCGCGCCCATGCGCGTGGTTGAAGACCGCGGCGACTTCGTCGCGCTCTACACGCAGCCCGGCGACACCTACGTGCGCATGGGCGATGCCGACGGCAACTCCACGCGAGACTTCTTCGCCTCGACTCGCGTTGTGCCCAGCACGTGGGTGGAACACCACTCGCTCCAGCTCATCCGCTTCGGCGACGAGCATGCGACCGTGCTCTTCTGGCGCGAAGGGACGTGGGAGTTCCGCTGCTGGTACATCAATTTTCAGGAGCCGCTGCGGCGCACCGAACGCGGCTTCGAGACCATGGACCAGACGCTCGACATGGTGATCGCGCCCGATCGCCAGTGGTGGCAATGGAAGGACGAGGACGAGTTCGAGAACGGCATCGCCTTCGGCTGGTACAGCGGCGAACAACTCGCCCGTATGAAGGAGTACGGGCTCGGCGTACTCGAACAGGCCCAATCCGGCGCCGCTCCGTTCAGCGAGCCATGGCCGGATTGGCGGCCCGACCCCTCGTGGGCGCCGCTGCAGCTGCCGCCGGACTGGGACCGCTAGCCGCAGTCCCGTGCCGCCGCAACTGGCCATGCCTCGCGTGCGTACCCCGACCAGAGAGCAGGCCGAACACCACCGCGCTCCTGCCGGCCACACTGCCAGGCGACCCACCCCGGCCATGACTGGCCGGCCTCCGGGTGTTCTACCGGTAGCTGTCCAGGACCGCCAACATTGGCCCGTTCAGTGCCGCGTTCGAAGCCAGCACATAGCCCTGCTCGAACGTGTACCCGTGGAAGCCGCGCGTCACCGCGCCGGCCTCGCGGGCGATGATGCCCCCGGCGGCGATATCCCACGGGTTCAGCTGGAACTCCCAGTATCCGTCGAGCTGCCCACTGGCCACGCGGCAGAGGTCGAGCGCGGCGGACCCCATCCGCCGCACGTCGCGGATGTGCGTCATCACCCGGTCGTAGAACCTGGCCTGTTCGCCGCGCCGGTGGGGGTCGTAGGCGAACCCGATACCCCACAGCGAGGCCGAGAGGTCGGTCTTCTCCGAACAGCGGATCGGCAGCCCGTTGAGGTGCGCGCCGCCGCCGAGCGAGGCCGTATACGCCTCCTTCAGGGCCACGTCGTGCACGACCCCGGCGATGACCTGGCCTTCGCGCTCGACACCGATCGAAACGCTGTAGGCCGGGACGCCGTAGACGAAGTTCGTTGTGCCGTCGATCGGGTCGATGACCCAGCGGATGCCGGAAGTGCCTTCGCTCAGCGCGCCCTCTTCGCCGAGGAGGCCGTCGTGCGGGCGCGCCGCGAGGATGCCGCGCACGATGAGCGCCTCGGCTTCGCGGTCCGCTTCGGTGACGAGGTCGGTCGGCGAGGACTTCGTCTCGATGGCGTACGTCCGTTCCGCCGCGTATTTCGCGACCACGACGGCGGCCTCGGCGGCGATCTCGACGGCCAGTGCGAGCAGGTCCCGGCCCTGGGGGTCGACGGTCATCGCAGCTGCCTCCCGCCATCGACGACGACGATGCTGCCCGTGACGTAGCGGGCTGCGTCGGAGGCGAGCCAAACGGCGGTGCCGGAGATGTCTTCCGGGGTTGCGACGCGGCCCATCGGGATGTCGGAGCGCAGGCCCTCGCCGTGGCGGCTCTCCAGCAGGCTGCCCGTCAGCTCGGTTTCGACCCAGCCCGGGGCGATGGCGTTGACGCGCACCTTCCGGTCGGCCCATTCGAGGGCCATCACCTTGGTCAACTGGTGGATGGCCGCCTTGGTTCCCGCGTACACGCCCTGGCGTTCGACCGGGACGATGCCCGTGACCGAGGTGACGTTCACGATGCACCCTCCCCCGGCTTCGAACATGCGCTTCGCCGCTTCGACCGAGGCGAAGTAGGTGCCGCGCATGTTCACATCGACCACCGAATCGAACTCCTCGGGGGTGACGTGCTCGACGCGCTTGAAGTAGGGGCTGATCCCGGCGTTGTTCACGAGGATGTCGATCGGGCCCAGGGCCGCGACGCTTTCGACCATGGCTGCGATATCGGCCGGGTCGCCGTTATCGCAGCGCCGGCCGATGCAGTTCGGCCCGAGGCTGCTGGCCGCCTCGTTCAGCTGCGTTTCGTTGCGGGCGGTGATGACGACGCGCGCGCCGGCATCGATGTAGGCGCGGGCGATGCCGTAGCCAATGCCGCGCGAGCCGCCGGTGACAATCGCGGTCTTTCCGGAGAGGGAGAAGGGATCGGGCATGCGGTGAGCGTACGGGGAACGGGGAACAGGGAACAGGGAGCGGGGGTGCGAGCCGTGACCGTCAGGGAGCGGTGCGATGGTGAACTCCGTGCCACTTCCCGCATCCCACCGCTTGCTTACGCGCGCGGCTCGGTGGGTGGTCCGCAATCCAAAATCCGAAATCGCCAATCCAAAATCAAGAAGCCCCGGTTTCCCGGGGCTCCCTGTTTTGGTTGGCGTTGCCGCTAGCGCTTAGCTGCGGTGCTTCCGGCCGAGAGCGACGAAGCTCAGGCCGCTGGTCAGCGCGAGCAGGCCCGCGATGATGAGGACGAGGTTCATGCCGCCGCTGGTGCCGCCCATGAGGCCGCCACCGGTGCTCGGGGCAATCGGGGTCGCCGAGGCCGCCGGGCCCGGGGTGCGCTCACCGGCGACCGTGCTGGTCGCGCCGGGCGTCGTCGGGGTCGCCGTCGGAGGCACCGGGGTGCTCGTCGGGGTCGCCGGCGTCGTCGGAGTGGGCGTCGGGACCGTCGGGGTCGGGGTCGGGCCGCAGTTCACGCACGGCGGGTCGTTCGTCACCTTGCGGTTGCGGAAGGTGATCGTCTGGCCCTCAGGCGTCTGGCCGCCGACCGAGGTCGGGCTGACCGGGTTGAAGCCGGGCGAAGCCGCGTTCACCGGGTTCTCGCTCACGACGTAGTCGGTGCAGAGCGGGAGGTTCGTGAACGTCGCGTTGCCGTTGGCATCGGTCGGGAGCGAGATGTTGATCCCGCACTGGGCCGAGGTGACGGTGATGATCCAGCCATCGTCGTCGTTCGGGGCGTCCTGGTCCGGGCCGAAGTTGTGGCTCGTCACCGCGACCTTGTGGGCGATGATGATGCCGCCGGCCGGCTGGTTGTAGAAGCGGACCACCGTGGTGCCGCCGTTCGGGATGACCGCCGCGGCGAAGAGCGAAGCGCCCACGCTGACACCGTCAACCGTCGCATTGGTGACCGCGAAACCGGCCTGCTGCACTTCGGTGAGGGTGTAGACGTCGTTGGTGGTGAGGCCGAGCCAGGTGTTCGTGCCGTCGGCCAGGTCGAAGATGCCGTTCTCGTCCGGGCCGCTGATATTCACGTCCCAGCCGGGGATGAGGCCTTCGCCCGGGTCGTTGGCGTCGCCGTCGCCGTTGATGTCGAGGTACTTCTCGACACGCAGGTCGCCGGTCGGCAGGCGGTCCTGGTTATCGGTGTTGGTGAAGGTGATGGTGCAGAGCGGCTCGCCGGTAGCCGGGGCCACAACTGCCATGATTTCGCGGACGAGGCCGCTGACGTCCTGGAGGAGCGTCGGGAACTCGGCGTAGCAGGACTCGCCGTCAACGAAGAACTCGACGCCAGCGCCGGTGCCGTTGCCGACGCCCGGGATGTCCGAGGTGTACGTCGGGGTGTTGAACCCGCCGGGCACCTGTTCGTCGATGGTGACGAGGCCGTTCTGGACCTCGACGAGGATGCAGGTCGCCGTCTGGTTCCCTTCGGTGACGCCAGAGATGGTGACGCCTTCCGTCTCGCTCGTGTCGGAGACATCGAAGACGAAGGAGGTCGAGCCATCGGAGAGCTCACCGGGGGCGTTGAAGGCCCAGACCTTGCAGATCTCGATGACCGAGGAGCAGAGCGCCGGGTCGGCGCCGAGGTCCGTGAACTGGTTGCCCGTGTTGTCGGTGAAGTCGGCCGGGGTCCCGGTCGGCGTGCCGGTGAAGGTGCCAACCCAGATCGAGACCGCGTTGTCGACATCGGTGCCCTGGCAGGTCGCTGTATGCATCGGCTTGGTGACGGTGATGACGAGGGTGCTGTTGGCGTTGACCGTGCAGGCGATGCCCGCGGTCATGTCGGTGACGCCGGCCGTGGCCGTGCAGGAACCGCCGCTGGCGCTCTGGAAGGTTGCGCCGGCATCGACGACCCAGAGGCTCTGGCCGACGTCGGCCGGGTTCTGGACGCTGATCGTCCAGGTCGGCGGGTTCGAGGTCGCGGTCTTGTCCTTGGTGACGGTCAGGCAGGACTTATCGGCATTGGCCGGGTCGCTGTAGACGCCGGAGTCGCTGCCGAGGTTGCCGGTCGAGCCAGCCGTGTTGCTTGCGGCGATGTACGCCGTGTTGGTCAGTTGGTAGTCATCGCAGACGCTGTGCGCCGGGATGGCCTGCGAAAGCTTCAGGGTCGCCGTGCCGTTGTTGGCCGGGACCGTGCAGTCGTAGTAATCGTCCTGGGCGTTGTTGGCGCAGCCGACGGTCCCGGCGGCGACGAGCGTCGTGTTCGGGTCGTAGACGATTGCGCTCTTGGAGACAGCCGAGCTGTTCTTCAGGACGATTGTCCAGATGACGTCGCTGCCGACGACTTCTTCGCTGTCCGACTTCTCGATGGTGACGCTACCGCAGCCGGCGATCGTCACCTCATCGCTGGCGACGACCGGGGCAGAGCCGTCGGTGCCGTTGCGGACGTTGTTCGTGACCGGGCCGC